>JAYUHJ010000436.1:0-3369 GCA_043767065.1 Hyphomicrobiales bacterium
GAGGAAACCCATTCGCGCGGCCGCGGCACGCAGCGGGCCATCCTTTGACGCAAGCGGGACGTTTAGCCGCAAGGCAAGCTCAAGGTATCCGGCATCGTACGCGGACAGACCGTGCTCGCGTGCGAGCTCCAGCAGCCTGCCCGCGGCAGGCGCGGCGGCATCCACAGTCAGCGGCAGCGGCGCAAGCCGCTCGATGATTCCGGCCGTCTGAATTCTGCTGAGCTTTCTGCGCCGTTCCAGTACAGCAAGGATGTTGGCGAACTCGAACGGCCACAGGCAAGGCACGCACACCGGTTCCGCGCCCAGTCGCGCGAGCGCCGCGTCGCTATATGCGTTTGCCTGACTCGGCAGGAACCAGGCCGCCACGACACTCGCGTCGGCGACAAAGGCCATCAGCGACGACCTTCGGCGATGAGCGCCCGCAGATCAACACGCCCGGTCCTGAGCGTCTTGCGAAAACGCCTGATTTCGGCAATTGCCGCCTTCACATCCTTCTTGCCAGCTGCCCTCTCGGCGACGATGCGCGCTACCGGGCGGCCGTGGCGCGTGATCACCACGTCCTTGCCCGCCAGCGCCCGATCGATCAATTCCGAGAGCTTCGCCTTGGCTTCGAACACTCCGACGCTCGACATGTCCGCCTCGAATTCTGGTTATCCAGAATACGGATTGTAGCGGAACTATCATGGCCACGGTGCCTTTACGCTCGCGCGCGCGGCGATGGTGGATCCGGAGACCTCAATCTCGTAGCGGCTGGCGAGCACCTGTTCCAAACGCTCGGGTTGCGCGCCATGGACGAAACCCATGCCGACCATCTGCCCCAGCGCGGCACTGTAGCCCACCGAGGTCAGTTCGCCGGCCGGCGCGCCATCGCGCAATATCGGCTCTCCGCCCCACGCGAAGAGCTCTGTCGCGGGGAAGACGAAGAGCAGCAGCCGCTTGGTGAGTTCGCCCCGGGGCGAGCGCTGCAGCGCTTCGCGGCCGATGAACTCGACCGGCTTGTCCAGCTTCACGGCGAACCCCAAACCTGCCTCGTACGGCGTGCAATCCGGCGACAGTTCGGCGCCGAAGGCGCGCCGGCCGGCTTCGATGCGCAGCGCATCGAGCGCGTAATAGCCGCAGTCCACGAGCCCGAGGTCGCCCCCAGCCTGCCACAGACCGTCGTAGAGCGCGGCAGCATCTTCGATCGGCACGTAGAGCTCCCAGCCGGGGCCACCGACGTAGGAGGCGGGTATCGCGCGGGTTTTCTCTTTGAGGGAAATCTTTGCGAGAACGGCACCGGCCCTTGGTCCAAGCAGCGAGATCACGGACCAACGGTCGGTGATGTCCTCGACGTGGACATCCTCGCCCTGCATGGCGTGGCGGCGCAGCCAGGCCAGATCGCGCACCGGCTGCGCAGAACCGGTGACCAGGAAGAACGCGTCGGCTGCCAGCCGCTGCACCGTGACGTCGCTCTCGAAGCCGCCCTTGCGGTTGAGCATCGCCGAGTACACCACCTGCCCCACGGCGACATCGATGCGATTCGCGCAGACGCGCTCGAGAAGTGCGAGCGCATCGCGCCCGCGCACCTGGAGCTTGCCGAAGGAGGTCTGGTCGAAGACGCCCACCGCCTCGCGCACCGCCAGTTGCTCCTTGATTACCGCAGCCAGCCAGTTCGGCCTGCCGAACGTATAGAGGAATTCTTCGGTAGAAAAGAAATTCGCGCGTTCCCAGCCGAACTTCGAGCCGAACCGCGCGCCCTTTGCCTTCAGGCGCTCGTAGAGCGGCGAAACGCGCTGCGGGCGGCCGGATTCCAACTCCTGCCGCGGCCAGCCAGTTCGGCCTGCGGAACGTATAGAGCAATTCTTCAGTAGAAAAGAAATTCGCCCGTTCCCAGCCGAACTTGGAGCCGAACCGCGCGCCCTTTGCCTTGAGGCGCTCGTAGAGCGGCGAAACGCGCTGCGGGCGGCCGGATTCCAACTCCTGCCGCGGCCAGCGCATGGCGTAATGCAGGCCGAGGGTCTCGACGGTGCGTTGCCTGAGCCAATCGGTGCCCGCGGCGTAGGCGCCGAAGCGCCGGATGTCCACGTCGAAAAGATCCATCGGCGCCTCGCCGCCGACGATCCATTCGGCGAGCAGCTTGCCCGCGCCGCCGCCGTTGGCGATGCCGGCGGAGTTGAATCCCGCGGCGACGAAATAATTGCGCACCTCGGGCGCCTCGCCGAGGATGAAATTGCCGTCCGGCGTGAAGCTCTCCGGGCCGTTGAGAAGCGTTTTCACGCCCGCTTTCTCCAGCGCCGGCACCCGGTGGATGGCGTTCGTCATCAGCGGCTCGAACTGGTCCCAGTCTTCGGGCAGCAGCTGGAACTCGAATTTCTCCGGGATGCCGTCCATGCCCCAGGGCTTGGCCTTGGGCTCGAAACCACCCATCACCAGGCCGCCGACTTCCTCCTTGAAATAGATGAATCCGTCCGGATCGCGCATCACCGGCAGCATCGGGTGCACGCCGGCGATGCGTTCGGTGACGATGTAGAAGTGCTCCGCGGAATGCAGCGGCACGTTGACGCCCGCCATGGCGCCGAATGCCCGCGCCCATTGGCCAGTGCAGTTGACCAACACGGAGCAGGAAATGGGACCCGCGGTCGTCGTGATTCCTGAAATGCATTGATTCAAGACTGAAACCCCGGTCACCCGGACCCCTTGCACGATTTTCACTCCCAGGTCGCGCGCCCTTGGCGAGCGATTGCGTGAGATCGGTGGGGTTCGCTTTGCATCCGGCTGGAGGTGTCGCAGGGCGAGTTCGTCTGCTTCCTCGGGCCCTCGGGCTGCGGCAAGACGACGCTGCTGAGGATCATCGCCGGGCTCGAAACGCAGAGCGCGGGCACGATCCTGCAGGGCGGGCGCGACATCTCGGCCCTGCCGCCGGCGGAGCGCGACTACGGCATCGTGTTCCAGTCCTACGCGCTGTTTCCCAATCTCTCGGTTGACGACAACGTCGCCTACGGCCTGGTGAACCGGCGCGCGGGGCGCGCCGCGATCGCCACGCGGGTGGCCGAGCTGCTGCAGCTGGTCGCTGTTCCATGGCTTCCTGCCGCCTAAAGCCGGCGCCCGCCGCGCGCAGCTGCAAACACTCGCGGCCTTGCCGAGCGCGCTGGTGTTTTATGAGGCGCCGCACCGGATTGAAGAAACGCTGACTGATATGGCCACGGTGCTGGATGGCGCCCGTGCCGTCACCTTGGCGCGTGAACTCACCAAGCGATTTGAGACCATCGTCACTCTGCCGCTACGGGATGCACCCGCCTGGCTGGCCGCCGACCCCAACAACGTGCGCGGAGAATTCGTGGTCATCGTTCATCCGCCTGCGGCCGCGGCTGCGGTGGTCGACGCCGAGGC
>JAYUHJ010000437.1:0-3369 GCA_043767065.1 Hyphomicrobiales bacterium
CTCGATCCGATCAGCGCCGGCGAATTCGACGAATTGATCCGCGCCCTGCAGCAGACTTTGGGGCTGACGGTTTTCATGGTAACCCACGACCTCTACAGCCTGCATTCGGTGTGCGACCGGGTGGCGGCGCTGGCCGACGGCAAGATCATCGCCGATGGGCCGGTGGAAAGCCTGATGGAAGCCGATCATCCGTGGCTGAAGGCTTATTTCGGCGGCAAGCGCGGGCGGGTCGCGATGGCGGGAAGGCGTACGTAAGAGTGAGGCCAGTATGGAAACGCGTGCGAACTACATTTTGATCGGAGTGTTCACCCTCCTTGTGATCGCCGGAGGCTTCGGCTTCGTCTGGTGGTTCCAGCGGCTAGGCGGAAGCGCCAGTCAGGTTCCCTATGAGATCGTGTTCGACAACTCGGTGTCGGGGCTAAGGCCCGGCGGCGCGGTGCTGTTCAACGGCATTCGCGTCGGCGAGGTGACCTCGCTCAAGTTCGATACCGAGGATCCGCGCAAGGTGGTCGCGCTGGTTTCAATCGCGAACACAACCCCGGTCCGCACCGACACCAAAGCCGGACTCGAGCTGCAGGGCCTCACCGGCGTCGCATCGGTGGCGCTGACTGGCGGAACACCGACGGCGGCGCTCTTGAAGCCTGAAGGCGGCAAGCCGCCGCGTATCGTCGCCGGCGGAGGCGCGATCACCGACGTGATGCAGGGCGCCAAGCAGGTGTTGGAGCGTATCGATCGGCTGCTCGAAACCAACGAGAAAAAGATCGAGCAGATTTTGACCGATATTTCCGTGTTCACCAAGGATCTTGCCGGCAAGGACGGCCGTTCGGTCGCGGTCGAGATCGCCGATACCGCGAAATCGGTGCGCACGCTCGCCGAATCGCTGGAGCGCACGGTGCCGGCGACGCTGCAGGAGTACAGTCTGCTCGCCAAGGACGCGCGGCGGACGGTCGGCGATATTTCGCGGGTGGTTCGCGAGTTCGAAAAGAATCCGAGCCAGCTCATCTGGGGCCGGCAGCAGCAGCCTCAACAGCCGCAACGCGCACCGGCGCAGACGCGGTAGAAAAGGCGGTCCGCTTATCGGATCGCTGCAGAGGAGGAGCCGATGCGAAGCTTGACGATCGGCATTGCCGCCACCGCGCTCGCCGCCGGAGCCGCGCTCGCGCACCATGGCTGGGGCACCTACGACCCGGCCCGCATGGTCGTGCTCGAGGGGCCGGTGTTGGAGTCTAAATTCGAGTTCCCGCACGGTGAGATCGTGATCGAGGGCCAGGGCAAGCGCTGGCAGGTGATCCTGGCGCCGCCTTCGCGCATGACCTCGCGCGGCGCTACCGCAACCGACATCGCGGTCGGCAAGCGCATCAAAGCCGAGGGCTATCCGAGCAGGGTGGTCGACAACGAGATGCGCGCCGAGCGCATCACGATTGGTGGTCGCGTGGTCGAGATGCGCTGATGGAGCACGCCGCGGCGTTGCCGGTCTGGGCCCTGGCGCTGCAGGAATCTGGACTGGGGCTTTTCATCCGCAACTCGCTCTGGATCTATCCGCTCGCCAATATCACGCACGTACTGGGCGTGATCCTGCTGGTCGGGCCGATCGTGGCGCTCGACCTGAGGCTGCTGGGCATCGGCCGGTTCGTTCCCGCCGCAGCCGCCTCGCGTTTCCTGACGCCGTTCTCGATCGTCGGGCTTCTGCTCGTTATTCCGAGCGGGATCACGCTTTTCACCGCCGACGCGGCTTCGCTCTCCGTGAATACGGTGCTGCGCATCAAGCTCGTGCTGGTCGTATTCGGGATTGCGAACGCGATCCTGTTCCGTGCGTTGTGGAGGGCGCGGCTCGACGCCTGGGATCGCGATCCGCCGGGCCTCGGCCGCGCGCAGGCGGCGCTTTCGATCGCGATCTGGCTGTCGGTGCCGGTGCTCGGGCGGCTGATCGCCTATCTCTGACGGCCATAGAATCGAAAAGGCCGGGGCGTTGGCCCCGGCCATGACGAAACTCTCAAGCAGCCAAAAAGCTTATTCGAGCCGCCCGGCGGCGTGCGCGAGCAAGGTGTAGACCTTGCCGGTGTCCGACGTCAGGTACGTCTTGGTCAGAACCTGGCCGCGATCGTCGCGCGCGACCTGATCGAGCAGGTGCTCGAACTCGTCGATGTAGCGGTCGACGGTCTCGCGGAACTCGCCGCTGCGGCGGTATTTGCGGCGGATTTCCTCGAACGCCCTGTGACCCTGGTTGGTATAGAGCTTGCGCGAGAACACATTGCGCTCGCCGCGCTTGTAGCGATCCCAGGCTTCGATCGAGGCATCGTGGCTGACCAGCCGAGGAATATCGCCGGCCAGCGTATCGAACGGCTCGGGCGAGGGCGGCGGCAGCGGCTGTCCAGGACGCGCGGCGGCTTCGCTGGCGCGGTAGTCGTCATTGGACCGGGGGCGACGAATTTCGTCATCTTGCCGCCGCTCCCGCGGCTCGGCACCGCGGCTGCGCGGCGGATGCGCGTGCGTTCCATCGCCATTGCCGTTGCCATTGACGATCGCACGGTCGCGTGCCGGGCGCGGACCCTCGTTGGGCTCCTCACGCGCGGCGCGCCGATCCGCCGGCTCCGCCACATCGGTCACGCGGGTACGCCACGAGATAACCTCGCTGAGCTGGGCGATCGCCTTGAGCTGATCGGCGACCATGCGGCGCATTGCCTGCGTGGTCTCAATCGTTTCGTTCGGCAGATCTTTCAAGCCGTCTTTCAGCTCGTCCCGGGTCTCCGCCAAGGTACTCTGAACCTGTTCGGTAACGCTGCGCAGCTCGCGCGAAGACTCGGTGAAGTGTTCGAGCATTTCGCGGAACATGCGGCCCATATCGTCGACCGCGTCCTGATAGGTCGACTTGAGCGCAACATTGGTGCGTCCACGTTCCTCGGCATAGGCGCCACGGATTAGCTCGTACTGACTGTTGATCTGCTGGGTGGTATGGACCGTGGTGTCGGCCATCAGCTTGGTGATTTCCTCCGCCCGCGACTGGCTGCCGCTGAGCGTGTCCTCGAGCACTTGCTGGAAGCCTTTGAGCCGTTCGCCGATTTCATGGGTCCGGCCGAGCAGCTTGCTCTCGAACTCGTCGGAACGCCTGACCAGCAGATTAACGATCTCCTCGATCGCAAAGCGCCGTTCCTCGAGCGTCGCGTCGATACGGCCGTGGGTCTCGCTCAGTGTTTCCGCAACGCCGGAGATGACGCGCCCCTGGTTCTCGAAGCGCAGCGTGAGCGAGGAGAGATCCCGCAAGACACCGGCTGCCACGTCGCGCAAATCGCGCACTTGCCCGTCGGCCCATTCGATCGCACCGCGGGTCGAGGCGGTGGTCGCTTCGAGGGCGGTCTGCAGGTAGGACAG
>JAYUHJ010000438.1:0-3359 GCA_043767065.1 Hyphomicrobiales bacterium
AGAAGAACCTCGAGTCGCTTGCGGCCGCTAAGAAGGACCGTGAAGTCTTTTCGCTCTCGCCACAGGAACGTCAGCGCTGGCTCGCTGCCTTCAAGCCGATGATCCAGAAGCAGGTCGAGGACGGCGAGAAAGCCGGCCGGCCGGCCCGCGGACTGGTCGGCTCCTACGGCTTGCTCAGTTAATCGAGGCGCACGCAAAAAAGCGAAAGCAAGCGCAGGGGGCAAGTTTGGACGGGTTGGGGAACACCGAAAGTCCGACAGGACTTTTCGGCCGCTTTCTGCGTTTGCTGTCGCTCGCCGGCGGCTGGGTGCTCGTCCTCTTGATGGGCTACACGGTCCTCGACGTCGTGCTCCGCTATGGCTTCAACCGGCCATTCAGTGGCTCGCTCGAACTCACCGAGTTCGCCATGTCGGCGATCGTCTTCCTCGGCATCGCCTATTGCGGCTGGCTCGGCGGCCATGTCGCCGTCGATATCCTCGACCGCCCGCTCGAGAATCCGCGCCTGCGCTTTATTCCGGTGCTGCTGACCTTCATCAGCGCTTTGCTGTTCGTGGCCATGGCCTGGCTGGGTGCAGTCGAAGCGTTCACCTCGATGCACCGCTTCAGCAATATGGTGCGCTGGCCGCATTGGCCGTTCCAGCTCACCGTCGCGTTCGGCGCTGCGATGTACGCGGCCGTACTGCTTGTTCAGACGGCTCGGCTGCTCCGCAAGAAGAACTGAGGAAATCCCAGAATGTCGCGCAGTGAGATCATCGGCCTGAGCGGCATTGCCGTTCTGTTGCTGCTCATGGCGCTGCGCATGCCGATCGGCGTCGCCATGTTGCTGGTCGGCATCGTCGGCTTCGCCATGCTCAACGGCTTGAATGCCGCGCTCGCCGCGCTCGGCACCTACCCCTATCAATACGCCGCAGTTTACGACTTTGCCGTCATTCCTCTGTTCGTGCTGATGGGCAATCTCGGCTCGGTGTCGGGCATGGCGCGCGATCTCTATTCCGCGGCCTATGCCTGGATAGGCCACGTGCGTGGCGGGTTGGCGCATGCGACGATTCTCGCCTGTGCCGGCTTCGCGGCAGTGTCGGGATCGAGCGTCGCCTCCGCGGTGACCATGGGCAAGGTCTGCCTTCCGGAGATGCGGCGCTACAATTACTCCCATCGTCTCGCCACCGGCGTGATCGCCGCCGGCGGCACGCTCGGCATATTGATCCCGCCGAGCACGGCCTTCGTCATCTATGGCCTGCTCACCGAGCAATCGATCGGCCGGCTGCTGCTCGCCGGCATCCTGCCCGGTCTGCTGCTCACCGGGCTCTTCATGATCACGGTTGCGATTTGGATGTATTTCAAGCCGGAATACGGTCCGCCCGGCCCGCGCATGGGCTGGGCCGAGCGGAAAGCAAGCCTGGTCCGCGCCGGCCCGATGATGTCCATCGTGCTGGTCAGCATCGGCGGCATCTATGTCGGCGTGTTCACGCCGTCCGAAGCGGCGGCGATCGGCGCGGCCCTGGCGTTCGGCTACGCGATGTGGCGCCGCACGCTCGACGGCAGAACGCTTTCAACCGTTCTGGTCGAGACGGTCAATACCACGGCGCTGGTGTTCCTGATCCTGATCGGCGCGCTGGTGTTCGGCCCGTTCCTGGCCCTCAGCGGATTGCCGGAAAGAATCGCGGGGGCCGTTGCCGGCCTCGAAGTGCCGCGCGTCGTCATCCTGATCATGGTTCTGTCGGTCTACATCCTGCTCGGCACCTGGATGGAAGGCTTCTCGATGCTGGTGCTGACGTTGCCGATCGTGATCCCGATCATGCAGACGCTGGGCTACGACCTGATCTGGTTCGGCGTCGTCATGGTGATCGTGCTGGAAATGGGCCTGATCGACCCGCCGGTCGGCATCAACGTGTTCATCGTCAAAGGCCTGGTGCCCGACGTGCCGATGACCGAGATTTTCAAGGGCATCATCCCGTTCTGGTTCGCGATGATGGTCTGCGTCGCGATCCTGATCGCCTTCCCCGAGATCGCACTGTTCATACCCAACAGTATGATCGGCAAGTAGCGAGCGCGGTCGTTCAGCGGCGGCGGTAGGCGAGCGCGCGCAGCAATAGTCGCGCTCGCTCAGGTGAAACGCAGAATGGGCTTGATGGTCTTGCCCGATTCGGTATCGGCGAAAGCCTCGGCGATCTTCTCGTCGTCGTAGAAACGCACGAAGCGGTCGAACGGCAAGCGCCCGGCCATGAACAGATCGACCAGCATCGGAATGAACAGATCGGGATTGCTGTTGCCCTCGATGATGCCGCGGATCTTGCGCCCCAGAAGCAGATTTCGCACCGGCACGCCGAGCAGGTCCCCTTGCGGCCCGGTGACGAGGCCGCAAGTGCCGCGCGGCGCCAGCACGTCGATCGCGTCGCGCATCACTTGCGGCGCGCCGCTGGTATCGAGCGCGAAGTCCACCCCCTCGCCGGTGAGCCGCATGATCTCGGCCGCGACCGGCTCGCCGCCCGCAAGCAGCGTGTCGTGGGCGCCAAACTCGCGCGCGAATTCCAGGCGATGCGGGTGGCGGTCGACCGCGATGATACGGCTGGCGCCAGCGATCCGCGCCGCCATCACCGCGCTGAGGCCCACGCTGCCGACGCCGAATACTGCGAGCGATTGCCCGGGGCGAATCTTGAAATCGTTCAGGATCGCGCCGGCCCCGGTCTGGATTCCGCACCCGAGCGGGCCCAGCAGCTCGAGCGGCGCGTCTTTGCGGACCTTCACCACGTTGCGCTCGGTCGCGATCGCGTGCGTGGCGAACGACGACTGCCCGAAGAAATCGCCGTGAATCGGTGCGCCGGCGCCGGACAAATGCTGGCTGTGGTCGGGACGATTGCAGAGAAAATTCAGCGCGAACTGCTCATGGCAATAGGCCGGCTCGCCTTCGCGGCAGCTCCGGCAATGGCCGCAGTACGAGAACGAGAGCACCACATGGTCGCCGGGCACGACTTTGGTGACCGCCGATCCCACCTTCTCGACGATTCCGGCCCCCTCATGCCCGAGCACGACCGGCCGCGGCACGAAGGCGAACACCGAGGCGGCCTTCAGATCGGTGTGGCAAACACCGGTCGCCACCATGCGCACGAGCACTTCGTCCGCGCGCGGGCCGCTGAGTTCGACGTCCTCGAACTTGGGATGAGGATTTCCCTCCCGCGCTACGGCCGCCCGGATCTTCATCGCGTGCATTCCCCTGGCCGCCCACTCGAAGCGTTAGGTGCGGCGTGTTGTTCCCTAGCTCGCAAGCTAGTGCGAATGATATTGTAGCCCGGCCCGACGGGGAAACGTCCAAAGTCCTCTACTGAAAAATATCATTGTGCGGATCAGTCTCCCGAGAAAAC
>JAYUHJ010000439.1:0-7926 GCA_043767065.1 Hyphomicrobiales bacterium
GCGGCGACGAACAGCAGATCCGAAAGCCGGTTCAGGTATCGGATCGCCGGCGCGCCGACGGTCTCGCCCTTCACCGCAGCGAGTTCGACGACCAGCCGCTCGGCGCGTCGGCACACGGTGCGGGCGAAATGCAGGTGCGCGGCGGCCGCCTCGCCGCCAGGCAGGACGAACGAGGTGAGCGGCCGCAGCTCCGCGTTGAGCCCGTCGATATCGGCCTCCAGACGCGTGACCTGGCCGTCGGAAATCCGCAGCCGTTCGCGCTTCGCATCGGGCTTCTCCGGCACCGCCAGATCGGCGCCGAGATCGAACAGATCGTTTTGCACGCGGTTCAGGATGCCATCGACTTCGCGCTCGGCGCCGAGATGCAGGCGCGCGATGCCGATCGCGGCATTGGTCTCGTCCACCGTGCCGTAGGCGGCAACCCGAAGGTCGTATTTCGGCCGCCGTTCGCCCGAGCCGAGCGCGGTGGTTCCGTCGTCGCCGGTGCGCGTATAGATGCGGTTGAGCACGACCATGGGATTCTCTGACTGGCTCTTGCGGCCCGACCGCACTATCCTAACTCAAGCTTACGCGGAACCAACGAGGGAGGAAGCCGTGCGCCTGTTCGTCGCTATTACCTTTACCGCCGCCCTGCTCATGCCGGGGCTCGCCAACGCGTTTCCGGCCAAGTCCATCGAAACGGGCAGTCCGCTTGTGCTGGCGCAGGATAAGGACAAGGGTAAGAAGAAAGAAAAGAAGAAGAAGGCTACGAAGGAATCGGCCCCCAAGGCCACCCCGAAGGCTAACGAGCCGGCCCAGCGCTACTGAGCCCCGGCCGGCCTGAACGGCCGCCGCATCAGCGTCCGAGCGCCCAGATCGTCACCATCACGATGATGATGGCGATGAACTGCAGCAGCACGCGCATGCGCATGAGCGACTGCGAGAGATTCGGCGAGCCGGCCCGCATCATGTTCCACAGGCCGAGCAGGAGCACGACCGCGACCGCCGCAAGCGCGATCGGCAAAAGAATGTTCTGCAGAAAATAGGCCATGGCGTTCTTCTAGCATGGCGAGGCGGAATATTTTAGCCGCCTCCGGCCGCTCAGTTGCTGCCGTCAAGCAGGCGCCGCGCGATGACCTGCGCCTGAATCTCGGCCGCGCCCTCGAAGATATTGAGGATGCGCGCGTCGCACAGCACGCGTGACACCGGATATTCGAGCGCGAAGCCGTTGCCGCCATGGATCTGCACCGCGCTGTCGGCCGCGGCCCAGGCCACGCGCGCGGCGAGTAGCTTCGCCATGCCGGCTTCCAGATCGCAGCGCCGTCCGCCGTCCTTCTCCCGCGCCGCATGATAGGTGAGCTGGCGCGCCATCAGGATTTCGACCGCCATCGACACGATCTTGTCGGCGACGCGGGGGAACGACAGGATCGGCTTGCCGAACTGGATGCGCTCTTTAGCGTAACGCAGCGCGAACTCCATGGCCGACTGGGCGACGCCGATCGCGCGCGCCGCAGTCTGGATGCGCGCGGACTCGAAGGTCTGCATCAGCTGCTTGAAGCCCTGGCCTTCGACGCCGCCCAAGAGGTTCTCGGCCGGCACCTCGAAGCCATCGAAACCGATTTCGAATTCCTTCATGCCGCGATAGCCCAAGACCTCGATCTCGCTGCCCGACATGCCCGGCGCCGGGAACGGATCGCGGTCCGTTCCGCGCGGCTTCGGCGCGAGCAGCATGGAGAGGCCCTTGTAGCCGGGCTCTTTCGAGTCCGTGCGCACCAGCAAGGTCATCAGGTCGGCGCGCACCGGGTGCGTGATCCAGGTCTTGGCGCCATAGATCTTGTAGACGCCGCCCTCGCGGACGGCCCGGGTCTTGAGTGCGGCCAGATCCGAGCCGGTGTTCGGCTCGGTGAAAACCGCGGTCGGTAGGCATTGGCCGGTGGCGATTGGTGGCAGCCACTTCTCCTTCTGCGCCTGCGTGCCGCTGCCCAGAATCAGCTCGGCGGCGATTTCCGAGCGCGTGCCGAGCGAGCCGACGCCGATATAGCCGCGCGAGAGTTCCTCGGAGACCACGCACATCGATTCCTTGCCGAGCCCGAGTCCGCCGAACTCCTCCGGAATCGTGAGCGCGAACACGCCGAGCTCGGCCATCTGGGAAAGGATCGAGAGCGGGATATATTCGTTCTTGAGATGCCAGCCCTGCGCATGCGGCACCACTTCTTGATCCGCGAAGCGGCGCATTTCGTTGCGCATGGCCTCCAGCGTTTCGTCGAGACCCGAGGTGCCGACAGTCGCGGACCCTCCATCGGCGGCGATGGCTTCGATCAGCCGGGCGCGCAACTCCGCCGACGTGCCGTCGGCGATCAGCGCTTTCACCGCCGGCGTGCGCCGCGTCTCGATCCGCTCCTCGAGCAGCCCGAGCGCAGGCAGGCGCACGAACTCGCTCTGGCTCATCGGGATGCCGCCGAAAATCTGGGCGAGGAATTCTCCGAGCCCGGCCCGCACCAGCAGCTCGTCGATCGGCCCGAGCCCATCGCCGTCGGCGAGGCGTGAGCCATGCGCGAGCAATTGGCGCAGTGCCTCGACGTAAGTGGCTAGCCATGCAAGCCCATGGACGGCGTGCTGCTCGCGCTCCAACTGCACGACCGAAAGGCGTCCACCGGGAGCGAAGCGCGCGCGCTGGCCGGCGGTGGCTTCGACGAGCAGCGCCTCGACGGCACCGACGGCGTCCGCGCCGTTCTTGAGCAAATCGGATGCGGTTCCGGCGCGTCGGATTGCGGCAATGGCCATGTCTCAGTCCCGACCAAGGGTCCCGGCAACCCTAAGAGTGCAGTGCACAAAAGCAAGCGAAGTTTCGGCCGAGCCAGGCGCCCACAGCCATCAATGCACCGCTTGTTAACCAAATAAGCGCTTCTCTCGCTTGGGTAAATCCTTGTGCCGGCGGCCTCCCCAATTCCCGCGCGGGGCAAGCTGAGCAGGAGAGGGGCATGCAGTTCTCGCACTTGAGCACCGTCCTCTGGCGCTTGAGTTCCGCTTTCTCGGTGCGTGCACGCATCGCCGTGCTCGCATTCACGCCCATCGTCGGCTTCGCCCTGGTCGGCTTCGCCTTTGTAGCCGGAGAGCGCGAGACCGGCGCCGCTTTCGACAGCGCGAAACACGCTGCTGCCGTCGCTGCCGCCAGCTACGACTTCAAGGCTGCGGTCGCCAGCATGCGCGCGAGCACGACCGATTTTGCATCCAGGCCCTCCCAGGACTTTGTGGAAGCGTTTCGCAGCAATCAGTTTCGCGCCGCGACCAGCCTTGACACCATCGAGGCGTCGCTGAAGCCGCAGGAGCGCAAGAATCTGGGCACGCTGCGCGAGGATCTGACAACGCTGAAGGAGAACTTCGCCAAGCTGCTCGTCGGGCAGCTGACGCTCGGCTACTCGGAGATGGAAGGCCATCGCGGACGCGTCGCCACGGCGGGTTACGCGCTTGAGCGCGTGCTGCGGAAAGATTCGGTTTGGCTGGCCGGAGAGAACCGGGCCTTCTTGCTCGCATCCCTGATGAGCATGCGCCACTACGAAGCGGAGTTTCGTCTGCAGCGAATGACGATGTTCCAGCAATCGTTTTTCGCGGAGTTCAAGACCTTTCATGAAACCCTCGATCGGATCGAGGTGATCCAAACGGTAAAACGGCCGCTGGAGGAGCAAGTAAAGGGCTACGCCGACGCGTTCATCGACTTGGTCGCGAGCTCCACCCGTATCGACCCGCTGATTAGCCTGATCTATGCCGACACCGAATCCATGTTGCCGGCGGCCGACAAGCTCATTGAGCTTGCTTCCGAGCGCGAGCGCGAGGCGACCGAAGCCCTGCTGGCGTCGCAATCGAGAACCAGAAACATCATCATCTGGGTGGCGCTCGCTGTGATTGCGGCCGGCGTCCTGTTCAGTTGGTTCATCGGCCAGAGCATTGCCTCGCCGCTGGGCGCGCTGGTCGGCGTGATGCGCCGCTTGGCCGGTGGCGACGTCACGGCCGAAATCCCGGCGGTGAGTTCGCGCGACGAGATCGGCGCCATGGCGCGTGCGCTTCTGGTGTTCCGCGACAATGCCCGCGAGCGCGTCTTGCTCGAAGCCGAACAATCCGAATCGATAACGCAAAAAGGCCGCCGCAGCGAGGCGGTCGAACGAATGGTCCGCAGCTTCGCCGAAGCCTCCAACGCGGCACTCGGCGCCGTCCGCCAGGCGGCGGAGCGCCTGACGCGCTCGGCCGAAGGGCTCGGCGCGACCGCGGGCAAGGTCGGCAGCGAGGCCGAGAACGCCGGCCGTGCGGCCGGCGCCGCCGCCAAGAACGTCTCCGAGGCCGCCGCGGCGACCGAGCAGCTCTCGGGCTCGGTTGCGGAAGTCGCGCGCCAGACCGCCAACTCGACCGAGGTTGCCAGCCGTGCCGTTGCCGAGGCCAAGCGCACCGTCACCATCATGGGCACGCTCGGCGATACCGCGACCCGGATCGGGGAGGTTGTCGGGCTGATCCAGTCCATTGCCGCGCAGACCAATCTCTTGGCGCTTAACGCCACGATCGAGGCGGCGCGGGCCGGCGAGGCCGGCCGCGGCTTTGCTGTGGTCGCTCAGGAAGTGAAATCGCTCGCCGCCCAGACCGCACACGCCACCGAGGAGATCGGGCACAAGATCGGCGCGATCCAGGAGGCTTCCTCCGACGCGGCTACGGCGATCGCTACGGTGAGCAGAGTGATCGAGGAATTGTCGGGCATCGCCTCCTCGGTCGCTGCCGCGGTCGAGGAGCAGAACGTCGCCGTCGTCGCCATCACCGACAATATCTCGCACGCCGCGTCGGATGCCGAGACCGGCGCCAAAGCCATGCGCTCGGTCGAGGGCGCCGCGGTCGGCGCCGGCGTCACCGCCAGCGACGTGGCTTCGCTCGCCATCGATCTCGGCAACGAGGCCGAGCGGCTCGACGGCGCGATCCGCCGCTTCGTCGACGAGGTCCGCGCGGCCTGAGCTTCCGGCCGGGCCCTTGCCAAGCGCGCGCGAAAGTCCGATTTCAACCTGAAGCGACTACAGACGGGGAGGGGCCGTGGGCCGCGCGTATCGCATCGCGATGGACGCCTTTTGGCGCTTCAACGACGACGACGGATGGGCGATCGCAAGCCACATCGCGCTCTCCGCGCTGATGTCGCTGTTCCCGTTTCTGATCGTGGTGACGGCGCTCGCCGCCTTCTTCGGCTCGAAGGAGCTCGCCGACGAGACCGCGCGGCTCATGCTCGAGGCATGGCCCAAGGAAGTCGCAGGCCCGATCGCCGAAGAGATCCGCGACGTGCTCACGAACCTGCGCACCGACATCCTCACCTTCGGCGTCCTGGCCGCGGTCTATTTCTCCACCAGCAGCATCGATAGCCTGCGCATCGGGCTGAATCGCGCTTATGGCGTCAAGGAGCCGCGTCGTTGGTGGTGGCTGCGGCTCGAATCGATCGGCTATGTGCTGGTCGGCGCGGCGGCGTTGCTTGCGTTTTCCTTCCTGATCGTGCTCTGGCCGTTGCTGTGGGCGACGGCGCTGCGCTTTTTCCCGGCGCTGCCGCAACTCGACGCGACGGTGACGCTGTTGCGCTACGGCCTCGCCTCGGCGGTGATCGTGGTCACGTTGGTGATCGTGCATCTTTGGCTGCCGGCGGGACGGCGCGGGCTCGCCGAAATCGCACCCGGAATTCTGGTGACGCTCGCGCTCTGGCTCGTGGCCGGCGCCGTGTTCGGGCGCTATCTCGCCGATTTCGCCTATACCTACGTGACGATCTACGCGGGCCTTGCGTCGGCCATGATCGCGCTCGTGTTTCTCTACCTCGTCGCGTCGATTTTCGTGTATGGCGGCGAGTTCAACGCGGCGATCGCGCGCGAGCGGGCTAGGCGAAAAAATCCGGAGAACTGAACATGCGTGACGAGAAGGGCTTCGTCTGGGTGCGGGCCGACGACGTGGAGTGGCGCGACTCGCCGATGGGCGGCGGCGCCCGCACTTCGGTGCAGGACGGCGATCCGACCAAGCCCGGGATCTACGTGCAGCGCATCCGCTATGCGCCCGGCATGTTCACCGAGCCGCATTTCCACCCGGACGACCGGCATTGCCTGGTGCTCAAGGGCACCTGGTACATGGGCACGGGCGAGGTGAAAGACATCGCCAAGGCCGTGCCGCTCAAGGCCGGCACCTACATGAAGCATCCGGCCGGCGGCGTGCACTGGGACGGCGCCAAGGACGAGGAAGTGATCGTGCAGGTGATCGGCTTTGGACCGACGGGGATTACGAAGATCAAGCCCAGCACGTCATCCTGAGGTGCGAGCCCGGTGAAGCTGGGCGAGCCTCGAAGGATGACGGCTGAGTACATCGAAGTACGTCATCCTTCGAGGGCCGCACTTCGCGCGGCCACCTCAGGATGACGCATCAGACGCTTCCACCACATCCTCGAAGCTGCGCAACCCCGGCCGTTGCGCGTTGACCAGCACCGCCATGTTGCCCGGCTTGTGCTGGTTCTTCCACATCATGGTGTGCGCCTTGGCGATATCGGTCCAGGGCAAGACCTCGCTCATGCAGGGATCGATGCGGCGGTCGAGCACGAACTGGTTGGCGGCCGAGGCCTGTTTCAGGTGCGCGAAGTGCGAGCCCTGGATTCGCTTCTGCCGCATCCACACGTAGCGCGCGTCGAAGGTGAGGTTGTAGCCCGAGGTGCCGGCGCAGAACACCACCATGCCGCCGCGCTTCACCACGAGACACGAAACCGGGAACGTCGCTTCGCCCGGATGCTCGAACACGATATCGACGTCGCGCTTGCCGGTGATGTCCCAGATCGCTTTGCCAAAACGGCGCGCCTCTTTCACCCACTCATTGTATTCGGGCGTGTTCACTTTCGGCATCTGGCCCCAGCACTTGAATTCCTTGCGATTGATGACGCCCTTGGCGCCGAGCCCGATCACGTAGTCGCGCTTGTCGTTGTCGGAGATGATGCCGATCGCGTTGGCGCCCGAAGCGGCGGCGAGCTGCACGCCGAACACGCCGAGCCCGCCCGAAGCGCCCCACACCAGCACATGGTCGCCGGGCTTGATCGTGTGCGGCGCGTGGCCGAACAGCATGCGGTACGCGGTGGCGAGCGTCAGCGTGTAGCAGGCCGCTTCTTCCCAGGTGAGATGCTTGGGCCGCGTCATCAACTGGCGCGACTGCACGCGGCAGAATTGCGCGAAGCTGCCGTCGGGCGTCTCGTAGCCCCAGATGCGTTGCGAGGGCGACAGCATCGGGTCGCCGCCGTTGCAATCCTCGTCGTCGCCGTCGTCCTGATTGCAATGCACGACGACTTCGTCGCCGACTTTCCAGCGCTTCACCTTGGAGCCGATCGCCCACACCACGCCGGATGCGTCGGAGCCGGCGATATGGAGCGGACTCTTGTGTACGTCGTGCGGCGAGACCGGCTGGCCGAGGCCGGCCCAGACGCCGTTGTAGTTCACGCCCGCCGCCATCACGAGCACCAGCACCTCGTCGTCGCCGACCGGCCAGGTCGGCACTACTTCGATTTGCATCGATGATTCGGGCGGGCCGTGGCGATCCTTGCGAATCACCCAGGCGTGCATTTTTTCCGGCACATGACCGAGCGGCGGGATTTCCCCGATCGCGTAGAGCTGCTTCGGTCCGGACGGCGATACGATCAATGCTGGCTGCGCCATGGTGCGCTCCCGGATAACCGTTTCTAACCCGGGGGATGTTGCGATGCAACATGCAAAGGTGCGGTGCAAGAGCGTCGGCTTCCGGGCTGCGATGGGTGTGGATAGCGCACCAGTTTTATCGTCGGCATCGTGCCTGCGCTCGGCTATGCTTGACTTGGCGCGTCGCGGAGGAAGGCCGTTCGTCAAGATCGGCCGTCGCGGGGGCGCGGCATGCGACTTCCCACAAGGAGGGAATCATGGGGATCGAAAGTCTAAT
>JAYUHJ010000440.1:0-3349 GCA_043767065.1 Hyphomicrobiales bacterium
AGAAATACGGCTTCGACGTGCCGCTCATGGTCAATATGCAGCCGGCCGGCGAGTTTCTCGGCGAGGAATATTTCCGCGCCGGCGGCCTGCCGGCGGTGATGAACGAACTGTTGCGCCACAAGCGCATCCATCCCGACGTGCTCACCGTCAACGGCAAGACCATGGGCGAGAACGTCAAGAACGCGCGTATCACCGACCAGAACGTGATCCTGCCCTACAAGCACCCCATGAAGAAGAAGGCCGGCTTCAAGGTGCTGCGCGGAAATCTGTTCCACTCGGCGATCATGAAGACCAGCGTGATCTCCGAGGAATTCCGCAAGCGCTATCTGTCCGATCCCAAGAATCCGAGCATGTTCGAGGGCCGGGCGGTCGTGTTCGACGGCCGCGAGGATTATCACCGCCGCATCGACGATCCGAAGCTCAAGATCGACGAGCGCACGATGCTGTTCATCCGCGGCGTCGGCCCGATCGGTTATCCGGGCTCGGCCGAGGTCGTGAACATGCAGCCGCCGGCCGCGCTCATCAAGAAGGGCATTCTGTCCTTGCCCTGCATCGGCGACGGCCGCCAGTCGGGCACTTCGGGCTCGCCCTCGATCCTGAATGCCTCGCCGGAGGCCGCGGTGGGTGGCGGCCTCGCGCTGGTGAAGACCGGCGACATCGTCCGGATCGACCTCAACAAGGGTACCGCGAACATCAAGATCTCCAACGCCGAACTCGCGCGCCGCCGAAAGGCGCTCGAGCGCCAGGGCGGCTACAAGTTCCCGAAGAGCCAGACGCCCTGGCAGGAAATCCAGCGCGGCATGGTCGACCAGCTCGAGGGCGGCATGGTGCTCAAGCCCGCGGTCAAATATCAGGACGTCGCCCACACCATGGGCACGCCGAGGGATAGTCATTGAGCATCGCGTTTCTCGACTAACGAGTGCCGATCGAGCGTCTGGCCATGCCCACCATCGCCGAAAAACGCAGCGCCTTCCGCCGCCTCCACGAGCGGGGTTGTTTCGTGATCCCGAACCCATGGGACATCGGAAGCGCGCGTTACCTGCAAGGTCTCGGCTTCAAGGCGCTGGCAACGACTTCGGCCGGTTTCGCGTGGTCAAGAGGTTTTCACGACAATGCCGTGACCCGCGAGATGGCTCTCGCGCATATGGCCGAGATCGTTTCCGGCACGGACGTGCCCGTGAATGCCGACTTCGAAGGGGGCTTCGCTCACGACCCCGCGGGTGTCGCGGAAAGTGTCAGGCTGGCCGTTGAAACGGGCGTCGCCGGTCTCTCCATCGAAGACTCGAAAAGGGACAAGGACAATCCGTTGTACGATCTCGATACGGCCGTGGCGCGCATACGCGCCGCGCGTGCCGCCATCGACAAAGCGGGCGGAGATACGCTGCTGGTTGGCCGCGCGGAGTGTTTCCTGGTCGGCAAGCCCGATATCGATGAAACGATTGCGCGTTTGAAATCCTATGCAGGTGCGGGAGCGGATTGCTTGTATGCACCAGGCATCAGCAAACCCGAGCATATTTCAGCAGTCGTGAAAGCGGTCGCACCAAAGCCCGTGAATCTGCTGATCGGCACGCCGATGGGGCTCACGGTGAAGGATGCGGAAGCGCTAGGCGTGCGCCGCATCAGTATCGGCGGGTCGTTGGCGCGTTCGGCCTGGGGCGGCTTCATGCGCGTCGCCAAGCAAATCGCCGAACAAGGAAAGTTCGACGGATTCGCCGACGCGGCGCCTGGCGCAGAGATCAACAAATTTTTCTACAAAGACCGGCAGCCGCAGGGAAAATCGTGATCGCCGCAATGAAAACGCCGCCCACTGCGGAAATGCCAGCGGGGTCGAAAGTCGATGCGACGCCGGCGACGCGGCCCGGGCCGGTCGTGCTCGAGGGCCGCTTCGGGCGTGTCGAGAAGCTCGACGCGTCGCGCCATGGCAAAGCGCTCTGGAATGCAGTCAAAGGCCACGATCAAATCTGGACCTACATGTCCGCCTACGGCCCGTTCGCGCACGAAGCGGCCTTTTCCGATTGGCTGGCGAGCCGGGCGATCCTCGAAGATCCTTTCTCCTATGCGATCGTCGATGCGTCGGATCGCGCCGTCGGCATCGCGACGCTGATGGAAACCCGCCCGGCCATGCGGGTGTGCGAGGTTGGTCACATCGTCTATTCGCCGGCTTTGCAGCGCACGCCGCTGGCCACCGAGGCGCAGTACTTGCTTGCCCGCTACGTGTTCGAGACGCTCGGCTACCGGCGCTATGAGTGGAAATGCAATTCACTCAACGCGGCTTCGTGCCGCGCCGCCGAGCGCTTCGGCTTCACCTTCGAGGGCATTTTGCGCCAGCACATGATCGCCAAAGGCCGCAACCGCGACACCGCGTACTATTCGATGCTCGACGGCGATTGGCCGCGCGCGCGGGCCGCCTTCGAGCGCTGGCTTCAGCCGGAAAATTTCGATAGCAACGGCCGCCAGCACCGGCAGTTGGAAGAAATCCGCAATACGCCGTGAATGGAGAAATCGCGTGGCCAATCGACTGAAGGGTAAAGTCTGCGTCGTCACCGCCGCCGGCCAGGGCATCGGCCGCGCCATCGCCGAAGCGTTCCTGGCCGAAGGCGCCAAGGTCATCGCCACCGATCTCGACCCGAAGAAGCTAGAAGGCCTCACCGGCGCCGATTGCAAAAAGCTCGACGCGATGAACACTGCCGAGGTCGATGCGCTCGCCAAAAGCGTGGGCCCGATCGACGTGCTCGCCAATTGCGCCGGCTATGTGCACCACGGCTCGGTGCTCGAGTGCTCGGAAGCCGACTGGGACTTCTCCATGGATCTCAACGTGAAATCCATGCACCGCACCATCCGCGCTTTTCTGCCGGGCATGCTCCAGAAGGGCGGCGGCTCGATCATCAATATTTCCTCGATCGCCTCTTCGGTGAACGGTCTGCCGAACCGCTATGTCTATGGGACGAGCAAGGCCGCGGTGATCGGGCTCACCAAGGCAGTGGCCGCAGACTTCATCAAGAAGGGTATTCGCGCTAACGCCATCGCGCCGGGCACCATCCAGTCGCCCTCGCTCGACGAGCGCATCAAGACGCTCGCCAAGAATACCGGCCAGACCGAAGCGGCAGTGCGCCAGGCCTTCATCGATCGCCAGCCGATCGGCCGGCTCGGCACCGCGCAGGAGATCGCGGCCATGGCCGTTTATCTCGCGTCCGACGATGCCGCCTACACGACCGGCGCGGTCCATCTCGTAGATGGCGGCTTCTCGCTGTAGGCGGTTTTTCCCTCTCCCCGCAAGCGGGGCGAGGTCGGCTTTCGAGCGAAGCGAGAAAGCCGGGTGAGGGGCTGCTCTCGGATCGCGTCAACTTCG
>JAYUHJ010000441.1:0-3338 GCA_043767065.1 Hyphomicrobiales bacterium
GAAGCTGATGATCGAGGAGATTCTGCGCGACCTGGCCGGGACCGATCCGGCCTGGCATGTCGCGCTGTTGCGCTATTTCAATCCGGTGGGGGCACATCCCTCGGGACTGATCGGCGAGGATCCGAACGGCATCCCGAACAATCTGATGCCTTACATCGCCCGCGTGACGGCGCACAATTGGGGCTTATGTCGTCTCGCGAGCCGTATATGGTAAAAACCATGTGGATTCTTACCAATTGCGGCTCTTGACGCAACATAAGCGCCAATTGTGCGACGCTGCGCCGGGGTTACGTCGTGCAACAGGGAGCATTTCGTGGAATATGGCGCGCGTAGCCGCGGATTGATTTGCCTTCTATCCGTCGTGGATGCGCTCGGCGCTGAAAACATCGACATGCCGGTCATGCCTGACAGGGTCTGGCAGGCGCTGCAGAGGACAAGGCAAAGTGGTTCGACCCGGACTTGAACCGAGGGGATCGACATGCGTTTCCTGAGTTGCGGATTGGTTCTCACATTGATGGCGCTTTCGGCCCTGGCGGCGAACCATCCCGCGCCGAAAGAGGGAACCTGGCTGGCGAAGAACTTCCGCTTCCATACCGGCGACGTGATGCCCGAACTGCGCCTGCACTACATCACGGTAGGCGCGCCTGGCGGCCAGCCGGTGTTGCTCCTGCACGGCACTGCGGGCTCTGGCGCCGGCCTGCTCAACACCGGCTTCGGCAGCGAGTTGCTTGGCCCCGGCCAGCCGCTGGACGCGGGGAAGTACTTCATCGTCCTGCCCGACGCCATAGGCCACGGAAAATCATCCAAGCCCTCCGATGGCCAGCGCACGAAGTTTCCGCACTACAACTACGACGACATGGTGGAGGCGCAATACCGGCTGGTGACCGAAGGCCTCGGCATCCGCCGCTTGCGCCTGGTGCTGGGAAACTCCATGGGCGGCATGCACACCTGGATCTGGGGAGTGAAGCATCCCGATGTCATGGACGCGCTGGTGCCGCTGGCCTCCCGGCCCACCGAGATGTCCGGCCGCAACTGGATGATGCGACGGCTGGTCGTCGACGCCATCCGTAACGACCCGGAATGGATGAACGGCAACTACACGACACAGCCGCGCAGTGCGCATATCGCCTCGGTGTTCTACAACATCGCTACCAGCGGTGGCAACCTCGCGCTGCATGCGGCGGCGCCTACGCGCGCGAAAGCCGACCAGCTGCTCGACCAGCACCTGAAGGCCCCTTTCCGCGGCGACGCCAACGACATCCTCTATCAAGCTGACTCTTCCCGGGACTACAACGCCTCCCCCGGCCTTGAGCGCATCCGGGCGGCGCTGCTGGCGATCAACTCCACCGACGATGAGCGCAATCCTCCCGAGCTGGGCATCATGGAACGTGAAATCAGGCGCGTGAAGAACGGCCGCCTGTACCTGATACCGGGCAGCGCAGAAACCCGCGGCCACGGCACCACCGGCATGGCCCGGCTCTGGAAGCGCCAGCTGCAGGAACTGCTGGAGGCGGCGCCACGCCGCTAAGTGCAATACTGTTCATTTAATAATCCTGATCGTCGTGCCGTAATTGAGCGCATGAATGCGGTGCGCACCGCGGCGTCGGATCGGAAACTTGCTCATCTTGCGCTTGACCCCGCGCGGGTTGCGGCGGCCGCGACTGGACACCACCCGCTCTTGCAGAATCTCACGCAGCACGCACTCATGAAACTTTTTCCTCTGCTGAGGGGGGAATAGCGAGGAAGGTGGCGAGTTTGCGCCGCACCACGCGCACCGCATGCACGAACGAGAGCCGGTCGGGATCTTCCTTCGCCCTCAGCGCCGCTTCGTGCATCAGTCCACGAATCGCGAAATGCGCCAGCATCAGGCCGTAGAACTCCTGCCGGACCAGATCGGCGGTCTTGCTGCGCAAGACGATCTTGGCGCCGCGCAAGTGGGTCTTCAATTCATCCAGCGCGGTCTCGATCTCCCAGCGCTCGTGGTACAGCGCCGCCAGTTCCTCGGCGCTCGCCTGCTTGGCCTCGAGGATGCTGCTCACCAAGCGGTACATTGGCTCGGCCCCGGCGATGCCCTGCAGGCGGTATTCGATCACCCGCACGGCGATGCCTTGGGTGCGCTGCCGGCGGTCTTTGTCAGAGGGGTACAGGGTGCTCAAGTAAGAGCCATCGGCCAAGCGTTTCTCGCACGCAAGGTGCGCATTGGTCTTCAGGCGCCAGAGCAACTCCGCCCCCGTGGCCCGCGCCTGCTTCCAGCACTCGAAGCCAAAGAACTGCCGGTCGGCCAAACACAGCATCCCCGCACGCAGCGCCGGCAACACGCTCTTGGCCATGGTGGTCTCGCCCGTGCGATAGGCGCCCATCTGGGTACCGAAGAGTACGTGGGTGCCATTCTCCACCAGCGAGACGAAGCGCAGTTGCGGAAAGGCGCTCGCGCCGCGGCTGGCCCCCGGGCGGCCGAACGCCTGCACATTGGACTTCTCGTCGGCCACGTCCAGGGTGCTGCCGTCCAGACTCACCAAGCGCCAGCGCCGGTACCAGGCGCCGCGTGTGGCGGGCAGCGCAATCGGCTGCACGATCTGGTCATGCAGTTCGCGCAGTGGCTCCCAGCCCAAGCGCGTACGCGCCTGCGAGATGCCGGACTTGCCGGTCACTTTGATGGGCAAGGACGGATCGATCAGCCACTGCACGCCCTCCAGCAGGCAGCGCAGCACCTCCCGGTAGGAGCAATGCACATACAGCGCCAGCGCAATCACGTAGTAGACCACCACGTGGGCCGGCAGGTCGCGCTCGCGAATGCTCGCTTTGCCAGTGGCCTTGAGCACCGCGCGAATTCGCGCGGGCGGAAACGTCTTGGAGATCACACCCAAGCTCACGTAGTCGGTGATCCGGCTACCTTCGGGCAGTACCGCAACGGTGCGTGCCATGCGTTATCCTCCGCTCGCAGAAAGCGACAGGATACCGCAGGTTGGCTGTTAAATGAACAGTATTGGGCTTAAAGGCGGGAGCGAGTGGGATTGGGAGGTTCTTGACCCGAGTGAGCAATTGGCCGATCGCAAGGAGAGGACAAAGCTTGCGGAGAAGGCGTTTGAGGAACTTGATGCACTGCTTGCAAAGTCGCAGACCTAACAGCACGCCCCAGGCGGACGCGCGCGGAAGCGCCGCGCCGTGTATGTGTTCGCGGGCGCGCGCCGCTGGGCGTGGACGTTACGTGACACGAGAACGGATCGTGACATGAACCACAAGCGCAAACGATCCAAGCAACAACGGGCCGGGTGTCTCCTTTGCAAGCCAAACAAACTCGGGAAGGGCATGGAAAAGAAACTCGGTCACCGAGGATT
>JAYUHJ010000442.1:0-18418 GCA_043767065.1 Hyphomicrobiales bacterium
TCCGCCGCGCGCATCACAAGCGCGCGCTGGAATCACCCCTCATCGTCGAGATGTCGCGCGTCGAGTTCCCATCGGACCACGAGCACGAACACGCCAAGCACAAGCGTCACTGAACGCGCGATGGCCCGCGAGGTCTACTACGAAAGCGCGTCGAGCTTGCCTTCCGCGAGCATCCTGAGCGCCGCCGGATAAATCCGGTGCTCGGCCGCGAGTACGCGCGCGGCGAGCGTCTGCTCGGTATCTCCCGCAAGGACCATCACCTTCTCTTGTAAAATGATCGGACCGGAATCGAGTTCCGGTACGACGAAATGCACGGTGCAGCCGTGCACTTTCACGCCCGCCGCGAGCGCGCGAGCGTGCGTATTGAGCCCCTTGAGCTCCGGCAGCAGCGAAGGGTGGATGTTCAGCATCCGCCCGCGCCAATTCTCGACGAACGGGGTAGTGAGCATGCGCATGAAGCCGGCGAGACACACGATCTCGATCCGCGTCCGCTCGAGCGTCTCCTGCAACGCCTCGTCGAAGGCCTCGCGGCTCGCGAAACTCTTGTGATCGACGACCGTGACGGCGATGCCGTGCTTGGAAGCGAATTCGAGCCCGGCGGCGTCAGGCCGGTTCGACACGACGAGCGCGATCTCTGCGGGATAGTCCTTCGCCTGCGCCGCCTCGATCAGCGCGGCCATGTTGGAGCCGCGGCCGGAGATCAGGATTGCGACGCGTCGGCGCGGGGTCGTCATCCGAGCTGAAGCTTGTCCATGAAGTTTACTTTCGGCTCGCCTTCGCCGGCAATGACCTCGCCGAGCCGGATCACTTTCTCTCCGGCGGCGACGAAAGCGCCAGCCACTATCTCCGCACGCTTGGCCTCGGCGATTACCACCAGGCCGATGCCGCAATTGAACGTGCGCAGCATCTCCAACTCCTCGATGCGGCCCGCCTTGGCCAGCCACTGGAACACCGGCAAGACCGGAACGGTGTGCAGCGCGATGAGCGCGTTGGTGCCATCGGGCAATACGCGCGGGATGTTATCGACGAACCCGCCGCCGGTAATGTGCGCGAGCGCCTTGACGCCATCGGCCGCCTTCAACGCCGCCAGAACCGAGCGAACATAGATGCGCGTCGGCGTGAGCAACGCTTCGCCGAGCGTCTTGCCTGGCGCGAACGGCGCCGGCGAATCGAGTCGCGCGCCGGCCTCGGCAATCACCTTCCGCACCAGCGAGAAGCCGTTGGAATGGACGCCGGAGGAGGGGATACCGAGGATAACATCGCCCGGCACGATATCCGCTCTAGGCAGCAGCTTCTCGCGCTCGACCGCGCCGACCGCAAAGCCCGCCAGATCATAGTCCTCGGCCGCGTACATGCCCGGCATTTCCGCGCTCTCGCCGCCGATCAGCGCACAGCCCGCTTCGCGGCAGCCTTGCGCAATGCCCGCCACGATCTTGGCGGCGCGCGCCGGGTCGAGCTTGCCGGTGGCGAAATAGTCGAGAAAGAACAGCGGCTCCGCGCCCTGCACCACCAGATCGTTCACGCACATGGCCACCAGATCGATGCCGATCGTGTCGTGCCGGTCGGCGCCGATCGCGATCTTGAGCTTGGTACCGACGCCGTCGGTGGCGGCCACAAGTAAAGGATCGCGAAAATTCGCGCGCTTGAGGTCGAACACGCCGCCGAAGCCGCCGATCTCGCCGTCGGCGCCCGCCCGCGCGGTGGCGCGCGTGAACGGCTTGATCAGATCAACCAGCCGGTTGCCGGCGTCGATATCGACCCCGGCGTCGCGGTAACCCAGCCCCTTGGCTTTCGCCATGTTTTGCCTCCGCGCCGGGGTAACCCGAACCGAAACAGCACGCAAGGCAAGGCGCAGTGCGGGTTGTGGCCTCCGCTTGGCATGAAGGCGGCTGCAGTCTATGTCCGGCATCGTCGGATGCAGGGCGGACCAGCGTGAATATCCCCAATCTCGTCACCACCGGGCGAATCCTGCTCGTGCCGATCGTCGTCTGGGCGATCATGTCCGGGCAGATGATGATCGCGTTCTGGCTGTTCGTGATCGCCGCCTTGTCGGACGCCGTCGATGGCTTTCTCGCCAAACGCCTGGGCGCGACCAGCGAGTTCGGCGCCTATCTCGATCCGCTCGCCGACAAGGCCATGCTGGTCTCGATCTATGTCACGCTCGGGATCGCCGACCTGCTCCCGCGCTGGGTGGTGATCGCGGTCGTCTCGCGCGACATCATGATCGTGGGCGCGATCGTGGTGGCGTGGCTGGTGGAGAAGCCGCTGACCATCCGGCCATTCCTCATCTCCAAGCTCAATACCACGGCGCAGATTCTGCTCGCCGGGCTAGTTCTCGCGGCCAACGGATTCCGTTTCGATGCAGGCCTCGCACTCACGATGGCGCTGGTCGCAGTCGGCGTCTTGACGGGTATTTCAGGAGCGGCCTATCTCGTCGCGTGGACGCGCCATATGGCGTCCTGAGCGGGGACCGATCCCCATGAGCCTGCAACGGCAAGCGATCTTCTGGGTGGGCGCGCTCGTCGTCTTCATCCTCTTGTTGTGGCTCTTGCATGAAATGCTGTTGCCGTTCGTCGCCGGCATGGCGCTCGCCTATTTCCTCAATCCGCTGACCGATCGGCTCGAGCGGCTCGGCATGAATCGCCTGGTCGCGACGCTCATCATCATCGGCCTCGTCGTGCTCTTGTTCGTGATCGCGGCGATCGTGCTGGTCCCGGTCCTCGGGAGCCAGATGTTCGCCTTCATCCAGCGCATGCCGGGCTACATCGTCCGTCTGCAGGAACTCGTGGTCACGCCTGAAAACAAGGAATGGCTGCAGCGCCTGATGGGCGATCGCATGCCCGATCTGCAAAAGACGGTCAGCGATCTCGTCGCACAGGGCGCGGGCTGGTTCGGCACATTCCTGCAATCGCTGTGGTCGGGCGGCCGCGCGCTGATCAGCATCTTCGCGTTCATCATCATCACGCCGGTGGTGGCGGTTTACGTGCTCTATGACTGGCCGAAGATGGTGGCGCGGGTCGACTCGTGGATTCCGCGCACCCATCGCGAGCAAATTCGCGCGCTCGCGCGCGACATGGACCTCGCGGTCGCCGGCTTCGTGCGCGGCCAGTCGAGCGTCGCGTTGATCCTGGGCTCCTATTACGCGGTCGCGCTTACGATCACCGGATTGAACTTCGGCCTGCTCATCGGCTTCATGGCCGGACTGCTGACGTTCATTCCCTATGTCGGTTCCATGTTCGGGCTCGTGGTCGCGACCGGAGTGGCACTCGTGCAATTCTGGCCCGAATTGACGCCGATCTTAGTCGTCATCGGCATTTTTCTGTTCGGCCAATTCGTCGAGGGTTACATTCTGTCGCCCAAGCTCGTGGGCGAGAGCATCGGGCTACATCCGGTCTGGCTCATGTTCTCGCTGCTGGCCTTCGGTGCGCTTTTTGGATTCGTCGGGCTCTTGCTTGCCGTGCCGCTCGCGGCCGCGGTCGGTGTGCTGGTGCGCTTCGGGCTCGTGCAGTATCTGGCGAGCCCGATCTATACCGGCGAGCCGCGCCGGCGCGCTTCATCGGGCGAACGCTGAGTCATGCGCGGGGACGGCGTCCGCCAGCTCGCGCTCGACCTGCCGCACGCGGAAAGCTTCCGCCGCGACGATTTCCTGGAAAGCCCTGCCAATGCATCAGCCCTCGCACTCGTCGATCGCTGGCCCGATTGGCCGCATTCGAGCGCGGCGATTGTCGGGCCCGCCGGATCTGGCAAGAGCCATCTCGCCGCGATCTGGGCCGAGCGCGCGGGCGCGCGCATCGTCGCCACGGGTGAGCTGAACGCAGCCGGCGTCCCCGGCGCGCTGGCGACCGGTGCACTGGTGATCGAGGACTTCGCGCCGAGTCGCGTCGATGAGCCCGCGCTGTTTCATCTCCTCAATCTCGCGCGCGAGCAGGGCGCTTTCCTGCTGATCACCGCGCGCGAACGTCTCGATCAAGGACCGTTCATGCTCGCCGACGTCGCATCGCGGTTGCGCGCGATTCCCACGGTCACGCTGGCGCCGCCCGATGACAGTCTGCTCGCCGCGGTTTTGGTGAAGCTGTTCGCCGACCGCCAACTCGCCATCGACGAAGGGGTCGTCTCGTACCTGGTCGCGCGCATCGAGCGCTCACTGGCCTCGGCCGAAGCGATCGTGACCCGGCTCGATCAGGCCGCGCTCTCCAGTGGTCGCTCTGTAACGCGTGTGCTGGCTTCCGAGGTACTGCGCGCGGGGTAGGATTTTCTTATATTGTCAGTGGTTTAATCTGTAATCCAATCGTCATAATAGCTTTGTTGCGCCGGTGTTAGGATGTCCACGCGATCAGCCAGATATGGGAGGAAGCCCTTGGCGGCGGGCGAAACCGCATTGCGTGCCGCTCGCGCCGAGCCCGTTGCTCCGGCGCTGTTGCTGGACTCTGCCTTGCCCGCGGCTGAAATCGTGTCGAGCCCCAAGCGCTTCATCAATCGCGAACTCTCTTGGCTGCATTTCAACCGGCGCGTTCTCGAAGAAGCGGAGAACCCGAACCACCCGCCTCTGGAACGGCTGCGTTTCCTTTCCATCTCCGCCGGCAACCTCGATGAATTTTTCATGGTGCGCGTCGCGGGCCTACGGGCCCAGCTGCGTGCCGGCGTGACAGCGCCGAGCCCTGACGGCCTCAGCCCTGCCGATCAACTGATCGAGATCGCGTCCGCGGTCGGCAGGCTCGCCGGCGATCAGCAGGCCTGCTGGCGCGTGCTTCGAAACTCGCTGGCCGAAAGCCGCATCGCGCTGGTTGACGGCGACGAGCTTTCGCGTGACGAGCGCACTTGGCTCGAGGATCATTTCCTCCATCAGATTTTCCCGGTGCTGACGCCGCTTTCGGTCGACCCGGCACACCCGTTTCCGTTCATTCCCAATCTCGGCTTCTCGCTCGCGCTGCAGCTTGCGCGCAATGCCGACGGCCGCGGCATGAATGCGCTGATCCGCGTGCCCGCGAAGATCGAGCGTTTCATCCGGTTGCCTGACGGCGAGAAGGAAGATTCACCCGCTCGCCTCGTGACGCTCGAGACCGCGATCGGCCTGTTCATCGGGCGTCTGTTTCCCGGCTATGCCGTGCGCGGCCAGGGGGCGTTCCGCATCCTCCGTGACAGCGACATCGAAGTCGAGGAAGAGGCGGAGGATCTCGTCCGCGTGTATGAGAGTGCGCTCAAGCGCCGCCGCCGCGGATCCGCGATCCGGCTCGAAATCGACGCGGCGATGCCAGCCGAATTGCGCGGCTTCGTGGCCCGCGCGCTCGGCGTCACCGACGACGAGACCTTCCTGGTCGAAGGCGCGCTGGCGCTCAACGAGTTCGGCCAGCTCTACGCGCTCGACCGGCAGGATTTGAAGTTTCCGGTCTTCAACCCCCGCTTTCCCGAGCGTATCCGCGATCATGGCGGCGACTGCTTCGCCGCGATCCGCCAGAAGGATCTGGTGGTGCATCACCCCTACGAGTCGTTCGACGTCGTGGTGCAATTTCTGATGCAGGCCGCGCACGACCCGGATGTGGTAGCGATCAAACAGACGCTCTATCGCACCTCAGCCGACAGCCCGATCGTTCGCGCGCTCACCGAGGCCGCCGAAGCCGGGAAATCGGTCACCGCGCTGGTGGAGCTTAAGGCGCGCTTCGACGAAGAGGCCAACATCCGCTGGGCGCGCGATCTGGAGCGCGCCGGCGTGCAGGTCGTGTTCGGATTCATCGAGCTTAAGACCCACGCCAAGCTATCGCTGGTGGTCAAGCGCGAGGGCAAGGAGCTGCGGAATTTCGTGCATGTCGGCACCGGCAACTATCATCCGGTCACCGCGCGCGTTTATACGGACCTCTCGTTCTTTACTTCGGACCCGGTGATCGCGCGTGACGTCGCGCGGGTTTTCAATTTCATTACCGGCTATGCGGAGCCCCAGGACCTCGAGCGCCTGGCGGTATCGCCGCTCAATCTGCGGCAACGCATCCTCGCCCATATCGAGGAGGAGGCCGCTCATGCGCGCGCCGGCCGCCCGGCGGCGATCTGGGCCAAGCTCAACTCGCTGGTCGATCCACAGACCATCGACGCGCTTTATGCCGCAAGCGCCGCCGGCGTGCAGATCGACCTGGTGGTGCGCGGCATCTGCTGCCTGCGCCCCGGGGTCTCGGGCCTGTCGGACAACATCCGCGTCAAGTCGATCGTCGGCCGCTTCCTGGAGCACGGCCGCATCTATTGCTTCGGCGCCGGTCACGGCCTGCCGCACGCCAAGGCAGCGGTCTACATCTCCTCGGCCGACCTGATGCCGCGCAACCTGGACCGCCGCGTCGAAGTGATCTGCCCGATTCTCAACCCAACCGTTCATCAACAGGTACTCGACCAGATTATGGTGGCGAATCTGAAAGATAACGAGCAGAGTTGGCGGGTCTTGCCCGACGGGACCTCGACCCGCATAGTGCCCGCGCATGGCGACGAATCATTCAACGCCCACCGCTACTTCATGACGAACCCGAGTCTATCGGGCCGTGGCAAATCTCTTAAAGACTCTTCTCCTCGGAGCCTCGTACGCCGCCCCGACCGCGGCTGAATCGTCGGCGCTCGAAGCGCACGGCCGACTGCCGCACGTCCGTCCGGTCGCCGTCATCGATATCGGCTCCAACTCCGTCCGCCTCGTCGTCTACGAGGGGCTGATCCGCAGTCCCACTCCGATCTTCAACGAAAAGATTCTGTGCGGCCTCGGCCGCGAGGTTGCTTCGAAACGCCGGCTGCCGGCCGACGCGATCAAGAAGGCGCTTGTCGCGCTGCGGCGCTTTCGTGCACTGTGCGACGTGATGCAGGTCGAGAAAATCTATGCGGTCGCCACTGCGGCCGTACGACAGGCCAAGAACGGTTCTGAGTTCATCAATCAGGCCGAGGCCGCCTGCGGCGCGCCGGTCGAGGTGCTTTCGGGCAAGAAGGAAGCGCGGCTTTCCGCGCTCGGCGTCATCTCGGGAATTCACGCCGCCGACGGCATCGTCGGCGATCTCGGCGGCGGCTCGCTCGAATTGGTCGATGTCGAAGGCGGCAAGATCGGGCAGGGCGTGACGCTTCCCCTCGGCGTGCTCGCGCTCGCCGACGTCTCCAGGGACAATCTCGACAGGGCCGAGAAGATCGTGCGCAAGGCGTTGTCGCGCGAGCCGATCATGAAGGCGCTGAGGAAGCGCACGTTCTACATGGTCGGCGGCACCTGGCGCTCCATGGCGCGCCTGCACATGTGGCAGACCGGCTATCCGCTGCACGTGACCCACGGCTACACGATCCCGTCGCGTGAGGCGAACGAGTTCGCCCGGCTGGTGCACCGGGTCGATCCCGATACGCTGTCGCGCATCGACGTGGTGTCCGAGGCACGCCGGCCGCTCCTGCCCTTCGGCGCGATGGTGCTCGAACAGATCGTTCGTCTCGGCGAGCCGAAGCAGTTGGTGGTCTCCGCGCTCGGCGTGCGCGAGGGACTGCTGCACGATCTGCTCGATCCCAAGGAACAGCGCCGCGATCCGTTGCTCGCGGCCGCCGCCGATCTCAATCTCCTCCGCTCGCGCTCGCCGCGTCACGGTGAGGAGCTGGTGAAATGGACCGACCGGTTCATGGCCTCGACCGGGATCGAGGAGAGGCCCGAGGAACGGCGGCTGCGCCACGCGGCATGCCTGCTCGCCGACATCGGCTGGCGCGCACACCCCGATTATCGCGGCGAACAGTCGCTCAACATCATTGCGCATGCCACCTTCACCGGCGTCGATCATCCGGGGCGGGCCTTCCTCGGGCTGTCGGTGTTCTTCCGCCACGACGGGCTCGACGGGAGCGAGCTCTCGCAGCGCATGCGGGAGCTCGCGACCACTCGGCTTCTGGATCGGGCGCGCATTCTCGGCGCGACCATGCGCGTGGCCTATATCGTCTCGGCTTCGATGCCCGGGGTATTGCCGCGCGCGCCGCTCGCGGTCGAGCGCGGGCGTCTGGTGCTGCGGCTCCAGCGCAATCTCGCCGACCTTGCCGGCGATCGGCTGAGGAACCGCCTCCGCCAGCTCGGCAAGCTGATCGGCCGCGATGCGACAATCGTCACGAAATAATCCGGCCGGCCGCTAGCGCCCGATCGGCACCACGCGGCCGTTCTCGACCGCGAGCGAAAGCTCGCCGCGTTTCAGCTTCAGCGCCTGCTCGCCGAACAGCTCGCGCCGCCAGCCCTTGAGCGCCGGAACGTCGGCGTCGTCCTCGGCCGCGATCTTCTCGAGGTCGTCGGTGGTGGCGATCACCTTGGCGGCGACGCCATGCCGCTCGGCGCTCATGCGCAGCAGCACTTTCAGAAGCTCCACCGTGGCCGACGCGCCGTTCGAGAGCGGGCGAGGACGCTGCAGCCGCGGCAGCGTCTTGGGATCGCGCGCCAGTCCGGCCGCGACCGCGGCCAGGATCGCTTCGCCGGTCTTGGAGCGCTCGAAGCCTCGGGATAGGAAGCGCATATTGGCGAGCGCTTCGGCCGTCTTCGGTTGCTGCATGGCGATCTCGGCAAGCGCCTCGTCCTTCAGGACGCGCTGGCGCGGCAGGTCGCGGGCCTGGGCTTCGCGCTCGCGCCAGGCCGCGATTTCGATCAGCACCGCCAGATCCTTGGGCTTGCGCACGCGCGACTTCAGGCGCTCCCAAGCGTGCTCCGGCTCCTGCCTGTAGGTCGCAGGCGAGGAGAGCACCTTCATCTCGTCGCGCACCCAATCGGCGCGGCCTTTTTTCTCGAGCTCGGCTTTGAGCTTGCCGTAGACGGTAACGAGATGCGTCACGTCGGACACGGCGTAATGGACTTGTTCCGGGCTCAAGGGCCGGCGCGACCAGTCGGTGAAGCGCGACGACTTATCGATCTGGTCGCCGGTGATCCGTTGCACGAGTTGATCGTAGGAGATGGAATCCCCGTGGCCGAGCACCATGGCCGCGACCTGGGTGTCGAACAGCGGCGCCGGCACCAGCTTGGCGAGGTTCCAGAAAATCTCGATGTCCTGCCGCGCGGCGTGGAACACCTTGGCCACCTGCTCGTCGGCCATCAGGCGAAACAGCGGCTGCAGGTCGATCTCAGGGGCGAGCGCGTCGATCACGACCGCCTCGTCGGGGCTCGCCATCTGCACCACGCAGAGCTTGGGCCAGAAGGTGGTCTCGCGCAGGAATTCCGTATCGACGCTGACGAACGGATTGCGCGCGAACCGCTCGCAGGCGGCGGCGAGCTCGTCGGTGGTGGCGATGAGGTCCATGTTACGGATAGTGTACGCGAAACTGCGACGAATGCTTGCGCTTATCTCAATCGATGCCGATCATTACGTCCGATGCCTTGATGACGGCATAGGCCTTCTGACCCTTGGCGAGCTTGAGCGCATCGACCGATTCGTTGGTGATCGAAGCCGTCACGGTCTGCCCGCCGACATCGAGCACCACGTGCGCCGTGGTCTGTCCCTTCTTCACGTCGGTGATGGTTCCTTTGAGCGCGTTGCGTGCACTGATTTTCATATCCGTCTCCATTGCTAAGCGATGAATCAGACCCCGCGCACCTTCGGCAGGCGGATGAATTCCCAGGGACTCGGCATCGGCCCGACCGGCACTTCGATCAGCGTCGGCAGGTCGCGGCGCGCGAAGCTGCGCCGCAGCGCGGCGCGCAGTTCGTCAGGCGTGCGCACCCGCTCGGCGGCGGCGCCGAAGCTCTCGGCGAATTTCACGAAATCGGGGTTGGCGAGATCGCTGGCGATCAGCCGGTTGCCGAAGCGCTCCTCCTGGATGCGGCGCACGTTTCCGAACGAGCCGTCGGCGAACACGATGGCGGTGAGGGGGATCTTGTGGCGCATCGCAGTGGCGAGCTCGTTGGCCGTGTACATGAACCCGCCGTCGCCGTTGATCGACACTACCGGCACGTCGCGCCGCGCGTCCTGTACGCCCAGCGCGGTGGCGAAGCCCCAGCCGAGATTGTCTTGATAGCCCGGCGACAGAAACGTGCGCGGCCGATAGACCGGGAACGCGAGCCGCGCGGCGAAGCCTAGCTGCGTCACCTCATCGACGAAAATTCCATCCTCCGGCAGCTCGGCGCGGATCGCGTCGAGGAAACCCATCTGCGTCGTGAGCTTCGCGAAGCGAGCGGCCCATTTGGTCTGCCGCTCCTGCATCTCGTCGCGGCGCGAGGCCCGCTTGCGATTGTATTTGGGTAGCACGTCGAGGAGCCGACGGAGAATCGGTTTGGCGTCGCCGATCAGCGCCGCCGCGGGCTTACGCAAGCGCGCCGGCTCCTTCGGGTCGGCGTCGATGCGCACGATCTTTATTTTCTTGTCCATGCCCCATTGGGTGAATTGGTAGACCATGTGCGTTCCGATGCCGATCGCGACATCGGCCTCGCCCCAAAGTTCATGACCCAGCGGCAGCGTGACGCTCAACGGATCGCGGCTCGAAAGCACGCCGCGTCCGCGCCGCCACGCGCTGACCGGCGCTTGCAGCATGGCGGAGAGTTCGGTGACCTCTTCGGCAGCGCTCTGTGCGCCGCCACCCACGATAATGAGCGGACGCTCGGCTTGCCCGAGAATCTTCGCGGCCTTCCGGATCGCGTCTTCGTCGATCTTTGGCGGCCGCAGCGGCGAGGGCGCCTTGATCGGCGCAACCGCGCCCTCGCGGCCCCAGACATCGATGGCGCATTCGAGCGCGGCCGGTCCCGGCCGGCCGGAGTACAGCGCTTGCATCGCCTTGGCGACCAGGCCCGGCGCATCCTTGGGCGAGCGGATGCGGGCGGAGAAATCGACCAGCCGCGAGATGATCCCGGCTTGGTCGCGGATCTCGTGCAGGTGCCCGATGCCGCGCCCGATGTCCGCTTCCGGGATCTGGCCGATCAGCGCCAGCACCGGCGCGTTCATGGAATAGGCCGTGAGTAATGCCGCGCTCGTGTTCAGCAGGCCCGGCCCCGGAACCACTGCATAGGCATGCGGCTTGTTGGTCGCGAGCGCGGCGCCGAGTGCCATGTAGCCCGCGCCCTGTTCGTGGCGCGTATGCACCACGCGCAGCTTCTCGCCCGCCTTGAAGAACGCGTCGAACAGGAAATCGTTGTGCACGCCCGGCAGCGCGTAGACGGTGTCGAGACCCTGGGCGAGCAACGTCGCGACGGTCGCCTCGGCAGTGCTCATCCGGTTCATGTGAATTCTCGTTAACGTTTGCCGCGCCGCCGCGCGGGCGGGAGTTTGCAGACTGGCAACGGCATGTCGAGGCCGCCCAGCAATAAGCCTTGATATCGCCATGCGACTCTGCTCTAAGCTCGCTGGATAGAGCGCTCAGGCGCTCGCGGGCCGCGTGTTTGAAATCGTTAGCAACTTTTTCCGCCCGTTCATCAAACTACCCCCATCGACAACCCAGATCACGCGGGGCGTCTTCGATCCACCCCCGCGACTCGCGGCAGGCTGGCCCTCTGGGCCGAGCCCGTTTCGATTCGCATGTATGAAAGATAATGCAATTGAATTCCTTCAATGAACTCGGCCTCGCAGCGCCGATCACCCGCGCTCTCGCCGAAGAAAACTACACCGTCCCCACCCCGATTCAGAAAGAGGCCATTCCCCACGTTCTCGCGCGCCGCGACCTCGTCGGCATCGCCCAGACCGGCACCGGCAAGACGGCCGCCTTTGCGCTGCCGATCCTGAACCATCTGCTCGCGCAGCCGATGCGGCGCGAGCCGCGCTTCTGCCGCGTGCTGGTGCTCAGCCCGACGCGCGAACTTTCCGGGCAGATCCTCGAGAGCTTCCGCACCTATGGACGTCACGTGCGGCCCACGGTCGCGCTTGCCATCGGCGGCGTTCCGATGAGCCGCCAAATTCGCGCGCTCTCGGGCGGCGTCGACGTGCTCGTCGCTACGCCCGGCCGGCTGCTCGATCTGATGCGAAGCCGTGCGGTCATGCTCGACCGCGTCGAGGTCTTCGTGCTCGACGAGGCCGATCGGATGCTCGACATGGGCTTCATCCACGATATCCGGACCGTCGTCGCCAAGCTGCCGGCGCAGCGCCAGACGTTGTTCTTCTCGGCGACCATGCCGGGCGAAATCGAGTCGCTGGTGGCCAAGCTGCTGCGCGATCCCGTCCGCGTTGCGGTCACGCCGGCCGCCAAGACCGTCGATCTCGTCGATCAGCGCATCATGCTCGTCGACCAGGCCGCCAAGGGCGGACTGCTCGCCGATCTCCTGAAGCGGGAGCCCGTCGACCGGGCGCTCGTCTTCACCCGCACCAAGCGCGGCGCCGACCGCGTCGTGCGCGGGCTCAAGAGCGCGGGAATTGCCGCTGAGGCGATTCACGGCAACAAATCGCAAAATCAGCGCGAGCGCGTGCTTGCCGATTTCCGTGTCGGCAAGGTACGCATTCTGATCGCCACCGACATCGCCGCCCGCGGCATCGACGTCGATGGCATCAGCCACGTGATCAACTACGATCTGCCGAACATTCCCGAGAGCTATGTGCATCGCATCGGCCGCACCGCGCGCGCCGGCAACACGGGCTTCGCGATCTCGTTTTGCGACCACACCGAGATGCCGTTTCTCCGCGATATCGAGCGGCTGATCCGCATGCCGATCGCCTCGACCGATTTGCGCAAGGAGCCGCATCGAGCCGCCCCGAAAGCCCATCGTCCGCACGGAAATCGTCCCGCGCAGAACGGCCATCACCGACAGCATGGCCGCGGAAACAAGCCCCATCGCGGACGGCACGGGTCCGGCCACGGCTCTGGTCAAGGCCGGGGCGAGGCGCCGCGCCACGAGCATAGTGAGCCGCGCAATGGGGAGCTTCGCGGCACGGAGCTTTCCGGTGTAAACTTCATGCAGCGCAAGCCGGCTCGCGATCAGCACGGCCCGCGGACCAGCGGCAATCACCGTCACGCCCGCTGAGCCGGCAAATCAGGCAACTGGAGAATCGAATGGCTAAAGAGGAAATGTTGGAGTTCGAAGGCAAGGTCACTGAAGTTCTGCCCGACGGAAATTTTCGGGTACAGCTCGACAATAACCACGTGATCCTCGCCTACGCGGCCGGCAAGATGCGCAAGCACCGCATCCGCACCCTCGAAGGCGACCGGGTCACCGTCGAGATGTCGCCTTACGATCTCGAGCGCGGCCGCATCAGCTTCCGGCACAAATCCGACAGCCCGATCGTTTCATCGGCGCCGCGCCGCCCGAATTTCCGCCGACGTTGATCTAATTTCGAGCTGGTGGCCACCGGCTCGCTCTTGACCGTTCTTGAACCGCTCTTGGACCGTTCATGCACCGCTACCGCACCCATACCTGCGGCGCGCTCCGCGAGGCCGACCTCGACGCGACCGCGCGCCTTTCCGGCTGGTGCCACCGCATTCGCGACCATGGCGGCCTGCTGTTCATCGATCTGCGCGACCATTATGGACTGACCCAGGTCGTCATCGACCCCGATAGCCCCGCCTTCAAGACCGCCGAGACGCTGCGCTCCGAATGGGTGATCCGCGTCGATGGCAAGGTGCGGAAGCGTCCCGCCGGGACGGAAAATCCCGAGCTGCCAACCGGGCAGATCGAAATCTTCGCGACCGAGATCGAGGTGCTGGGGCCGGCAGCCGAGCTGCCGCTGCCGGTGTTCGGCGAGCAGGAATACCCGGAAGAGATGCGGCTCAAGTATCGCTTCCTCGACCTGCGTCGCGAGCATCTGCACAACAACATCATGAAACGCGGCGCGGTCATCGACTCCTTGCGCCGGAGGATGAAGGAGCAGGGCTTCTTCGAATTCCAGACCCCGATCCTCACCGCATCCTCGCCCGAGGGCGCGCGCGACTATCTGGTGCCCGCGCGCCTGCATCCGGGCAAGTTCTATGCGCTCCCGCAAGCGCCCCAGCAGTTCAAGCAGCTCACCATGATCGCGGGCTTCGATCGCTATTTTCAGATCGCGCCCTGTTTTCGCGATGAGGACGCCCGCGCCGACCGCTCGCCCGGCGAGTTCTACCAGCTCGACATCGAGATGAGCTTCGTCACGCAAGAGGATGTTTTTACTGCCGTTGAGCCGGTGCTGCGCGGCGTGTTCGAGGAATTCGCCGACGGCAAGCCGGTCACCTCCGAATTCCCGCGCATTCCGTACGCCGAGGCGCTGCTGCTCTATGGCACCGACAAACCGGATCTGCGCAATCCGCTGCGTATCGCCGATGTCACCAAGGAATTCGCGCGCGAAGATGTGACCTTCAACGCCTTCAAGAAGGTGATTTCCGCGGGCGGCGTTGTGCGCGCGATTCCGGCGCCAGGCGCCGCCGGACAGCCGCGCTCCTTCTTCGACAAGCTCAACGACTGGGCGCGCACCGAGATGCAGGCGCCCGGCCTCGGCTACGTCGTCTATGACGAAGACAACGGGCTACCGGTAGGCAAGGGGCCGATCGCGAAGTTTCTCTCCGAGCCGGCGCTTTCCGGCATCGCGCGCGCCACCGGCATGGGGCCGGGCGACGCCGTGTTCTTCGCCGCCGACAAGCCCGCACTCGCCGCCAAGCTCGCGGGCGCCGCGCGCATCAAGATCGGCGATGAGCTCGGGCTGGTGCACGGCAACCGGTTCGAATTCTGCTGGATCGTCGACTTCCCGATGTACGAATGGAGCGAGGAGGACAAGAAGATCGACTTCTCCCATAACCCGTTCTCCATGCCGAACATGGACTTGGACGAGTTCCTTAAGCTCGATCCCAAGGACAAGGAGCGCGTGCTGGCGATCAAGGCGATTCAGTACGACATCGTCTGCAACGGCACCGAGCTTTCCTCTGGCGCCATCCGCAACCATCGGCCGGACGTGATGAAAAAGGCCTTCGGAATTGCCGGTTACGATGAACAGGTGCTGGAGAAGAAGTTCGGCGGCATGCTGCGCGCGCTGCAATACGGGGCACCGCCGCACGGCGGCATCGCGCCAGGGATTGACCGTATCGTCATGCTGCTGTGCGGCGAGCAAAACCTGCGCGAGGTGGTGCTGTTTCCGATGAACCAGCGCGCCGAGGATCTGATGATGGGGGCGCCTTCCGAGGTCGGACCGAAGCAATTGCGCGAGCTGCATATCAAGCTCGTGCCGCCCGAAAATCGTTAAAGATTCAATCCGAACGCTTCATTTAACGCCACCTTAATCCCGGCCGGTACCAAATGGGCCAAATCCGGGTAAGGCGGGCGTAGTGCTTAAATTCGAGCGAATGTGGATTGTCGCGATAGCCGCGGGCGCCTTGCTCGCCGGCTTGCCCATCCTTGTCGTCGAGCGCGTCACCAATTCGTACGTAGAGCGTAACGCCAAATCCCATCTCGACTCCTTCTCCCACGGCGTGCTCGGAATCGCCGATGCGCGGCTCGAACAGGCTTCGAACCTGTTGGTCGATCTGGCGCGGGCGAATATCTCCGATTGTTCGGTCGGTTCCGTGGATACCTTGCGCCGTGCGCTCTATGGCGCAGCCCCTGTCCGCGAGGTCGTCGTTCTGCAAGACGGCAATCGCGTCCTGTGCTCGAGCTCGGGAGCCATTCCCGATCAAAGCGTGGTCTTGCGCGAATCGAATATGCCGGGCCGGCAGTTCACGCTGGCGATCGTAAGCTTCCGCGATCAGGACGAGCGCGCCATGCGGTTGCGCTTGGACCTGCCAGGCGGACGTTCGATTGCCGCGCTCATCCCGGTGGGTGCGCTGTTGAACGATGCGATTCCGGCGGGTCGCCGTGACAGTCATCGTGTGCGGCTGCTGCTCGATGACGGCCAGGCTTCGGCCCAACAGCAGATCGAAGCGCGGGAACGCAATTTCAACAGCGGGCAGGCGATCGCCGCGAGTGTGCGCTCTTCCCGGTTTCCGGTCGTGCTGGTCGCCGAATATAGCCGCGCCGCGATGGCCGCGAATTATGACGACGTGCTCCTGGTCGGGCGGCTGTTTCCAACCGTCATTTCCTTCTTTCTGGTCCTGTTCGCCTGGCTCACGGTCCGCCGCCGCCGCATCGATCCGACCTCGGCTTTCAGCCGCGCCCTAGACGGCGGCGAGATCGTTCCCTTCTTCCAGCCGATCGTGGACATCAAGACCGGACGGCTGCGCGCAGCCGAGGTGCTCGCGCGCTGGCGCCGGCCCGACGGCACGATGGTGATGCCGTTGAACTTCATTCCGCACGCCGAGCAATCGGGCCAGATTTTCGAGATGACGCGCATGTTGATGCGCCGCGCTCGCGACGAGGTAGGTGCCGCGTATGCGGTGCGGCCAAACTTGCGGCTGGGTTTCAATCTGTGCGCCGGCCACTTTGCCGACTCCACGATCGTGGGCGACGTGAGGCAGATTTTCACCGGCTCCCAGATCTCCTACAAGCAGCTTCTTTTCGAGGTTACCGAGCGCGATCCGTTGCCCGATCTCGACGAGGCGCGCCGCGTGATCTCGTCCCTTCAGGGGTTGGGCTGCAAGGTGGCCATCGACGACTACGGCACCGGTCACGGCGGCATGTCGTACCTGCTCAAGCTCGGCGTCGATTGCATCAAGATCGACAAGATGTTCGTCGATGCGATCTCCACCGAGCGCTATTCGCAGACCATCATCGAGACGCTGATCGAGCTGGCGAAGAACATGCGTATGGAGGTCATTGCCGAGGGCGTCGAGACCTTCGAGCAGGTCGAGTTCCTGCGCGCCAAGGGCATCACCGTCGCCCAGGGCTTCCTGTTCGCCCCGCCGCTGCCGGCGAGCTCGTTCCTGGCGCTCGTGGAAGCGATGGAGAAGCCGAAGCTCAGCATCGTCGATAGCGAGCCGCTCGCGGTCGGAGCCGGCGCGGCCTGAGTTGGAGCGATCTCGCTCGATCCACTCCGCGAAGGCGATTCGCAAATCCGCCGAATTCAGAATCAACGGCCGAGCGATGCCATCCAAATGCCTCCGCCGGTATGTATTTCCAGCTCAAGCCCCTGAAGAAAATGGTAAAATCCCCGCGAGCGTAAATTCATGGCTTGTTCATTGCGCTTCGCGTATGCAAACCCCAAGTTTCCCATCCTGAAAAGGAGCCATCCCATGAAGAAACTTCTCGCGATCGGACTGGCGGCTGCGCTTGCGTTTCCCGCGTTGGTTTCCGTGCCGCAGCCTGCGGCCGCACAAGACCCTATCGCCGGTGGAATTATCGGCGGCCTGCTTGGAGCCGGAGTCGGCGCAGCTGTCGGCGGCCCCCGCGGTGCGGTTGCCGGCGCGGTGATCGGCGGCACGACCGGCGTGATCCTCGGCGCGCAAGCCGGCCCCGGCTATGCGGGTTATTACTGGGGCGGCGATGGCCGCTGCTACTATCAGTATCCGAACGGGCAGATCGTACGCGCCCAGCGCGGCTACTGCCGGTAACGTTCCGCACTGCGGATTTGAAAACGAGGGCGGCCTTCGGGCCGCCCTTTCGATTCTTGTAGTCCAATTGTCGAAGCGTCAAAAAAGAGAAGGGGCGGCTTTGCAGCCGCCCCAGTCCAAACGCTACGCCGGGAGGAGGAAGCAGGAGCTCGCCGTTGGGCAACAGAAAGCTCCGTCACTGCGAGCGATTCAATCGAATCGCGCCGCACAAAAAAACGTATCACTGCAGCGCGGCGTGCACACTGATTCTTTTCGGCTTGATGACAATTCGCACAAATTTTCGAATCACCTGCGTGCGATTCGCGAATCACCGGGTGCGGTGCCTCTGATTCGCGGCGTTGCCGGGAAGGGCGTAAACTCGCAGAGGACGACACGGCCTTCCACGATGAACGCCGAAGGAGGCAGCCATGAGCAGGCATCTTCAAGTCGACGGCAAGGACCAGTCCGGCAATTGGTGGCGCTTCGCGCTCCTGGGCGCCGGGCTTCTTCTGCTTGGTCTTTTCGTGCTCGGGCACTTGACGGCGGCCACGATCGCCAGCGCGATCGTGTTCGGCGTTGCGGTGTTGATCGGCGGCGCCATCCAGATCTGGCAAGCGTTTTCGACGCGGGAATGGGGCGGCTTCCTGCTCAATCTCGTGCTCGGGCTGCTCTATTTGATCTTCGGCGTGGTGTTGATCGCCAATCCGGTCGCCGCTTCCTTCGCGCTGACCCTGGTGTTCGCGGCATTCCTGATCGCCTCCGGCGTCGTGCGCTTCGTGCTTGCTTGGCGCTATTGGCAGATACTCGGCTGGGTGCTCGTGCTCTCCGGCGCCGTGGCGATCCTCGCCGGCGGGGTGATCCTCTCGGGCTGGCCGGCGAGCGGGCTGTGGGTGCTTGGGTTGATTCTAGGCATCGATCTCGTCATGCACGGCGTGTGGTGGATCGTGTTCGCCTTCGTGCTGCGCCGGGGAGGGTGACTTGAGCGCTGCCTAGTCGTCGCAACAGCCCAAAAACAAACCGGGCGCCATAGCGGCGCGCGGTAGGGGGAAATACGAAATCGAAAAGCTTATTCGACCGTGCGCACCACGCTCGAGGTCGGCCGCTGGCTTACGGTTGGCAGTTTGAC
>JAYUHJ010000443.1:0-7871 GCA_043767065.1 Hyphomicrobiales bacterium
CTCGGTGTCGTGGTCGTAATCGTAGCCCGAGCCATAGCCCTCTTGCTGCATGAGCTTGGTCGGCGCGTTGAGGATGTGCTTGGGCGGCACCAGCGAGCCGGCCTCCTTGGCCGTGCGCAAGGCGCGGCCATAGGCCATGTAGGCCGCATTCGATTTCGGCGCGGTTGCCACATAAATCACCGCTTGCGCCAAAGCCAATTCGCCCTCGGGGCTGCCCAGAAAGTCATAGGCATCCTTGGCGGCGTTCGTGATCACGAGCGCCTGCGGGTCGGCGAGCCCGATATCCTCGATCGCCATGCGCACGATGCGCCGCGCGATATAGAGCGGGTTCTCGCCGGCATCCAGCATGCGCGCGAGATAATAGAGCGCGGCGTCGGCGTCCGAGCCGCGCACCGACTTGTGTAGCGCGCTGATCAGATTGTAGTGGCCGTCCTGCGACTTGTCGTAGATCGGCGCGCGCCGCTGCACGATTTCCACGAGCCGCGCGTCATTGAAAGTTTCACCTTTTCTCGCCGCGCGCCAGACTTCCTCTGCCAGCGTCAGAATCGCCCGCCCGTCGCCATCGGCCATGCGCAGCATCACCGCCCGTGCGTCGGCATCGACCGGCAGCTTCTTGTTCTCGATTTCCTCGGCCCGCGCGAGAATTTTTTCGAGCGATTCCATATCGATCGATTTGAACACCAGCACTCGCGCACGCGAGAGCAACGCCGCATTCAGCTCGAACGACGGGTTCTCCGTGGTGGCGCCGACAAGCGTGACGGTGCCGTCCTCCACCACCGGCAGGAAACTGTCCTGCTGCGCGCGGTTGAAGCGGTGGATCTCGTCGACGAACAAGAGCGTTCCCTGCCCGATCTGACGCCGCTCGCGCGCCGCGTCGAACGCCTTCTTGAGATCGGCCACGCCGGAGAACACCGCCGAGAGCTGCTCGAAATGGAGATCCGTCTCCTCGGCGAGCAAGCGCGCCACCGTGGTCTTGCCGGTGCCCGGCGGCCCCCAGAATACCAGCGACCCGAGCGAGCGCGTCGAGAGCATGCGCGTGATCGCGCCGTCGGGGCCCAAGAGATGATCCTGCCCAACGATCTCGGAAAGCTTCATCGGCCGCAGCTTGTCGGCGAGCGGCCGCGGCGCCGCGGCATCGAGGCCGGCGGCCTGGAACAGGTTGGAGTCGCGCTTGGTGCGGGGGCTCATCCTGGAAAGCTTAGCATACGCGATCGTCGACGTTCCCCGGCCGAGCGACCCCGGATTAAATCCGGGGGAGCGAGAGCCGGGGTCCAGGATCGGAGAGTAAAGCGCTTGTGGCCCTGGACCCCGGGTCTCGCGCCGACTTCGCCGGCGCTCGCCCGGGGAACAAGTTCTTGCCAGCCCCGGAACGCGCCCAGCTTCATTCGACGCGCCAGCCCTCGGGCACCGTGACTTTCTTCGCAGCGAGATCGACCACGATCTTGTCGGGCAATACCCAGGCCGCGCCGGACACCATGTCGATCGCCGCGATCGACAGCGAGACCACCGCGCCGGCGATTGTCTCTTTGGCCATCGCTGGATGCACCTTGGCGCTCAGCTTCCGGCCGCCGCTTGAACATTCGAGTTCGATCGGCGACGCACCCTTCTTCAATGCGAGCTTGGGCCGCGCGCCCGAGACGCGCCCGAGCAATGCCCCGTCGCGGTTCACCGTGCAGGCCGTCCCCGGCTGGCGGAACGAGAACACGACCTCCTGGTTCGTGCCCTTGGTCATGGTGGCGAAGCCGCCACTGAAGCCAGCAAGCAACAACGCCACTGGAAGCATGGTGCGAGTTTGCATGGGGACCCCCTGTTCGGGCGATATCTTGTCAGGCTCGGGCCGCCCGTCGCAATGCCCCGCGGCAAACTTCGGCCTTCCGCGCACCGAAACCTCTTGATAGAGGTCGCTGCGCGCGGCAGCGTGCGGTTCCAATCCGGGCCAAAACGCCAAAGAGGCAGTCCCTTGCATCGAGTTCCCGACGAATCGCCGCCGCAAACCGACCTCGGTGGCGGCCCTTCCGCCGCGTTCACGCTCATCATCTACGCCGTCGCCTTCGTGGTCGGCGCCATCGTGATGGGGTTCGAGATGCTCGGCTCGCGCTATCTCAACCCGTATTTCGGCAGCGGCATCTATACCTGGGCCGCCCTGATCTCGACCGTGCTCGCGGCGCTGTGTATCGGCTATTTCCTCGGCGGCTGGCTCGCCGACCGGCGGCCGAGCGCCGCGGTGCTCGGCATCACTGTGCTGATCGGCTCGGTTTATCTCCTGTTCCTGCCGCTATTCTCCGAGCCGGTGCTTGAATCCCTGCTCACCAGTTTCGACGACATCCGCACCGGCAGCCTGGCCTCCTCGTTCGCCATCATGTTCTTTCCGGTGACGTTCCTCGGCATGTACTCGCCGTTCGCGATCCGGCTGCTGCTGCGCACGACCCACGGTTCGGGGACGGTTTCGGGCATGGTCTATGGAATCTCGACCTTCGGCAGCATCGTCGGCACGCTGGGCACGACCTTCTGGCTGATCCCGCTGATCGGCACGCGCGCGATCACCATCTCGCTCGGCGCCGCCGGCGTGCTCGCGGGCCTGTTCCTGATCGTGGCCGCCCGGGGCCGGCGGACGGCCGCGAGCGCCCTGATCGCGGCGCTCGTCATCGCGGCCCTCGCGCCGCTGCCCTCACACGCCGAAGACCTGCTCGATGAAGCGGCGCGCGCCGCCTTGCTCGCTCGCCGCGACGGCCGGATCGCCCATGTCGAGACCGAGTACAACGACATCTTCGTCACCAAGCAGGGTCACATTCTTTCGATGTCGTTTTCGCTCAAGGGCTGGGACGTCACCCAGTCCATGACCAATCTGCGCGACCCCGACGACCTGCCGCTGAAGATCGCCCAGACCATGACGACGGCCATCGTCTACCCCGAGGAGCCGAAGAAGTTCCTGATGATCGGGCTCGGCGGCGGTACGATCTCGACCTATCTCGGCCGCTACTTGCCCGAGACCGCGATCGACACCGTGGAAATCGACCCCGGCGTCACCGCCGCCGCGAAAAAGTACTTCGGAATCAAGGAAAGCGCCCGCATCCGCTATCTCGAAGGCGACGGCCGCGTCTTCCTCAACCGCAGCAAGCAAAGCTACGACCTGATCGTGGTCGATGCCTTCCACGGCGGCTATATCCCGTTCCACCTGCTGACTCGGGAGTTCTACGATCTGGTGAAGCAGCGGCTGACGCCCGGCAGTGCTGCGATCTTCAATATCCACGAGGGCACGCTCTTGCACCTGAGCGCGATCGTGACGATGCGGGCGATGTTTCCGACCGTCCATCTCTATCCCTCCGGCGAGGGCGAGGTCGCGGTCGTGGTCACGCCCAGGCTCGCGCCGAGCCGCGAGGCGCTCGCCGAGCGGGCCGCCAAGATGCAGGAGCGCTACAAGTTCCGATTCGCACTGCCGCAACTATTGCTGGCGCGACAGGACAACCTCGATGTCTCGAAGGGCGTGATGATCACCGACGATTTCGCGCCGGTGAATCTCTATGACGCGATTCGCGAGACCCGGCGGCGCAAGAAATAGATCCCTGAAAAGCCGGAGCTCCCGGCCTCAGGAGGCCGCCGCCTCAGCCGGCAGCGCCGCCTTCGTGGCTTCATGCCGGGCGCGGTCTTCCTTGCCCCTGGCCTCGACATCGCGATCCACCAGCTCGATCACCGCGATCGCCGCGTTGTCGCCGTGGCGGAAGCCCGCCTTGACGATGCGGGCATAGCCGCCGTTGCGGCCCTTGTAGCGAGGGCCGATCACGTCGAACAGCTTCTTCACCGCGGGCAGATCCTTCATCCTGGCGATCGCCAGGCGGCGCGCATGCAGACCGCCACGCTTGCCGAGCGTGATGAGTTTTTCCACGATCGGCCGCAGCTCCTTGGCCTTCGGCAGCGTGGTCTCGATCTGCTCGTGCACGATCAGGCTCGACGCCATGTTGGCGAACATAGCCTTGCGGTGTTCCGCTGTGCGGTTGAGCTTACGACGGGCTTTACCGTGACGCATGACATTCCCCTGCGCGGTTTGCGCCTCAGTAGTGGTCTTCGAAGCGCTTGGCCAGCTCGTCGATATTCTCCGGCGGCCAGCCGGTGACTTCCATGCCGAGATGCAGGCCCATCGAGGCCAGCACTTCCTTGATCTCGTTCAGCGACTTGCGCCCGAAGTTCGGCGTGCGCAGCATTTCCGCTTCCGTCTTCTGGATCAGGTCGCCGATATAGACGATGTTGTCGTTCTTCAGGCAGTTGGCCGAGCGCACCGAAAGCTCGAGCTCGTCGACCTTCTTGAGCAGCGCCGGATTGAACGGCAGTTCCTGGATCGCCGGCGCTTCGATCTCGCGCCGCGGCTCGTCGAAATTGACGAAGATATTGAGTTGGTCCTGCAGGATGCGCGCCGCGAACGCGAGCGAGTCCTCCGGCGACACCGCCCCGTTGGTCTCGATCGACAGCGTGAGCTTGTCGTAATCGAGAACCTGGCCCTCGCGGGTGTTCTCGACCCGGTAGGAAACCTTGCGCACCGGCGAATAGAGGCTGTCGATCGGGATCAGGCCGATCGGCGAATCCTCGGAGCGGTTGCGGTCGGCCGGCACGTAGCCCTTGCCGGTATTGACGGTGAACTCCATGCGGATCTCGGCGCCCTCGTCCAGCGTACAGATCACCAGATCCGGATTGAGGATCACGATGTCGCCGACGGTCTGAATATCGCCGGCAGTCACGGTGCCCGGCCCCTGCTTCTTCACCACCATGCGCTTCGGGCCTTCGCCGTGCATCTTGATGGCGACGTCCTTGATGTTGAGCACGATGTCGGTGACGTCCTCGCGCACGCCGGCGATCGAGGAAAACTCGTGCAACACGCTGTCGATATGCACCGAAGTGACGGCCGCGCCCTGCAGCGACGACAGCAGAATCCTTCTCAGCGAATTGCCGAGCGTTAGTCCGAAGCCGCGCTCCAGCGGCTCCGCGACCACGACCGCGACGCGCTTGGAGTCCGTGCCGGCCTGCACTTGCAGCTTCTCCGGCTTGATCAGCTCTTGCCAGTTTTTCGGATTGACGTTGGTATTCACGAGTTCACCCTTCGCGATATCGGCGCGGGCACAATCGGCCTCGCGGCTCCGCCTGCGGCGGAAGGAAAATTCGACTTTACGCTAGAGATCAGACGCGCCGCCGCTTGCGCGGCCGGCAACCATTGTGCGGGATTGGCGTCACGTCGCGGATCGAAGTGATGGTGAAGCCCGCAGCTTGCAACGCGCGCAACGCCGACTCGCGGCCGGAACCCGGCCCCGCCACCTCGACTTCGAGCGTGCGCATGCCGTGTTCTTGCGCCTTCTTGGCCGCGTCCTCGGCCGCGACCTGCGCGGCATAGGGCGTGGATTTGCGCGAACCTTTGAAGCCCAGCGACCCGGCCGACGACCAGGCAATGGTGTTGCCTTGCACGTCGGTGATCGTGATCATCGTGTTGTTGAAGCTCGCGTTCACATGCGCGACGCCCGAAGAAATGTTCTTGCGCTCGCGCCGGCGTACGCGGCCGGGCTGTTGGCCGGCTGCCGGTGCTTGTGCGGGTGCTTCCTTGCTCATTGATTCTGATCGTCCTGTGTTCGCCTGAGGCCTGCCTGTCGAGGACGCGCCTTAGGTCGGCGCGGGAGCGGGCTTGCGGGACGCGACCGGCCGCGACTTACCCTTGCGCGTGCGCGCATTGGTGTGGGTGCGTTGGCCGCGAACCGGGAGATTCTTGCGGTGCCGGAGCCCGCGATAGCAGCCGAGATCCATCAGCCGCTTGATATTGAGCTGCACCTCGCGGCGCAGATCGCCTTCGACGAGAAAATCCTTGTCGATCGACTCGCGGATCTGCAGCACTTCGTGGTCGGTGAGCTGGTTGACGCGGCGGGCTTCCGGAATGTTGACCTTCCTGACGATCTCTTTGGCGCGATGCGCGCCGATGCCGTGGATATATTGCAGCGCCACGACTACGCGCTTGTTCGTGGGAATATTGACGCCTGCAATTCGTGCCACGATCTCTTCTCCAACAAGCGGACCGGCCGGCCCGCGCTACGTTCTCAAGCGCTCGCGCGCCTCACGCTGTCTTGCTCGCCGCAGGGGGCCTCGGAACGTGCAAAGTGACGCCGACGCCCGCCCTTCCATGGAAGGTCCGGCATCGCGCCAAAACACCGACTGGATAAGGGTTATTTAGGCAAACGGTCACCATCCGTCAACCTCTGCGACGCCTGGATTTGCGGGTCTTTGGGCGGGCTTTGACCCTCTTCCGCTTGGTCTTCGCCCTACTTTGGGCGCGCCTGGGCCGGGCCGATTTCTTCCGCGTTTTCCGTGCCTTGCGAGCAGGTCCGGCGCGTCGCTTGCGCGTGGCCGGCAGTGCGGACTTATCGATGAGCTCCCGCTCGATTGCCGCCGCCACCTTATCGATCGCCTGCATGCCGTCCACGGTCCTGAGCATGCCCTTACGCCGGTAATGGTCCGAGAGCGGCGCGGTCTGCGCCCGATAGACGGCGACTCGCGACTTCAGAACCTCCGGATCGTCGTCCGCGCGCAGCTTTTCGCCGCGGGCGAGCGTTTCGGCGATCCGGCTTTCGATCCGCCGGTCCAGGATCGCCTCGTCCACGGAAAGTTCGATCACCGCGTCGAGCTTGAGGCCACGCTCGGAGAGCAGCCGCTCGAGCGCCTCGGCCTGCGAGACCGTGCGCGGAAATCCATCGAGCACGAATCCCTTGGCCGCGTCCGGCTCGCCGATACGGTCGGCGATGATGCCGACCACGACTTCGTCGGGCACGAACTCTCCGCGCGCCATGATGTCCTTGGCGCGCAGGCCGACCGGCGTTCCCGCCGCGACCGCCGCGCGCAGCATGTCGCCGGTCGACAGCCGCGCAATGCCGAAGTGCGCGCTGAGCCGCTCCGCCTGAGTGCCCTTGCCCGCACCCGGCGGCCCCAAGAGCACCAACCTCATCGGCGGCTGCCCCGCAGCCGCGATTTCTTGATCAGGCCTTCGTATTGATGCGCGAGCAGATAGCCCTGCACCTGCGCCACCGTATCCATGGTCACCGTGACCACGATGAGCAGCGATGTGCCGCCGAAGTAGAATGGCACCGCCGCGTAGGATACCAGCAGCTCCGGCAACAGACAGACGAGCGCGAGGTAGCCGGCGCCCACCACGGTGATGCGGGTCAGCACGTAGTCGATATATTCCGCTGTGCGCTCGCCGGGCCGGATGCCGGGGATGAACCCGCCGTGCTTCTTGAGGTTATCGGCGGTCTCGACCGGATTGAACACGATCGCCGTGTAGAAGAACGCGAAGAAGACGATCAGCCCCACGTACAGGAACATGTAGGCCGGCCGGCCGTGGCCGAGATAGGTGGTGATCGCGTTCAACCATTCGGGTCCGCTCCCAGCGCTGAATTGCGCGACCGTGGTCGGCACCAGCAGGAGCGACGAGGCGAAGATCGGTGGAATCACGCCCGAAGAATTGAGCTTGAGCGGAAGATGCGAGGTCTGCCCCTCGAACATCTGGTTGCCGACCTGCCGCTTGGGATACTGAATCAGCAGCCGCCGCTGTGCCCGCTCCATGTACACGATGAAGGCGATGACGCCCACCGCCATCACCGCCACGGAAATGATCACGCCGGTCGACATCGCGCCCTGACGGCCGAGCTCGAGCATGCCGGCGATCGCGCCCGGTACTTCGGCGACGATACCGGCGAAAATGATGAGCGAGATGCCATTGCCGATGCCGCGCGAGGTGATCTGCTCGCCGAGCCACATCAGGAACATGGTCCCGCCGGTGAGCGTGATTACGGTCGAGATGCGGAAGAACCAGCCGGGCTCGGCGACGATGTTGCCGGCGCTCTCGA
>JAYUHJ010000444.1:0-7870 GCA_043767065.1 Hyphomicrobiales bacterium
CCGAGGCCTCCCGAGTGCGCGGCTGCGAACCGCGCCCGCGGGCGCCGACCCCGCTCCACCTCAAGAACGCCTCTAGAAGCGCCCCTTCGCGAGCGGGATGGAGGAATATAGTCATAGTAGATAGAAAAGTCAACGAGCCTAATGATTAGTTGTATACTTTCACCTCTCGCGTAATACTGGTCACAGGGGAGATATCTTTGTCGAAGAATTCACCTGCGGGCAGCACGCCCGTACAGGCGAAAGTGCAGGGTCTCCATGCCTCCTGCAGTAAAACACTCTTGGCGTCGTTGGCTGCGGAACACAACGCCAAGAACGCAGCAAGTTTCGGATTTGCTGCCGACTTGGATATTTGGAACCAGCACCTCAACGGACGAAAGGAGAGGGTGCTTTACGAGTTTGCTTCAAGGGAATATTTGCTCTCCCTTTTGAGCAATTGCCAAGGACAGTACAGAAACGCATTCAAAGGACTGCGGCTTGTATTGGAATTAGTGCTGCAGGGTGCCCATCTGTCGACGCGACTCGTCACGCTTAATGAGTGGCTTGGAAATGAAAGCGATACGAATTGGAACGCAATAGTGGATCAGGAGACGGGGATATTCAGCCGAAAATTTTGCCGAGCCTTCTTTCCTGAAGCGATCGACGAGGCCCCCACGTTCGCTTCGCTCGCAACCACGCTGTACAGAGAGATGTCAGAATGTATTCACGGAAATATACCGAAGCGCATCCCTTTGCCAGATGAGCTAGCATTTCACGAGGCAACATTTTTGTTATGGCACGATAAGGCTCAAGCTCTTAGATTAATCGCAAATTTCGCGCTGACTATCCGATATCTTGTTGAGCTAGATGAAGAACAGAAAAGGGGACTCGAGCCCGTGATCATGGATCAACTCGGGCACATCGAGGTAGTACGAACCTTTTTTGGGGGGCCTTCCACTAAATGACAACTCCGCAAGATTTCATTATTCGAACTGAAGATATCAGGCCAGAGGAGATTCTCGATCTTTTCGTGCCAATTCAACGTGACCGCGAGATCGTAGATAAACTTAAATCGACAACTCCGATTATTCTCGAAGGCAGCCGAGGCACAGGCAAGTCGCTGCTTCTTCGCGTTTGTGAGCAGGAACAATTCAAAGAATTTGGCCAGGCCAAAGTCCTTCCGGTTTACGTCTCATTTGTTCGAAGCTCTTTGCTTAATACAAGCGACCCGAGACAGTTTCAGCATTGGATGCTTGCGCGCTTATGCTCTCGCATTACTCGTGTCCTCGGAGAGCGCGGCTTTAACACGAAGGACGTTGCTGCTATTCGGGTTCTGATTGGGGGCGAGCCTGAGAAGCCAGGCGCCCCTACCAAACTTGAAAGTTTGGCTCAGCAATTTGAGGACTCGTATAAGACCCCGGGCGCGGAGATTGATACGAGCCAACTCCCAAGTGTTGATCTATTCAAGGAGGCAATCGAAGACCTTTGCCGAGCGCTAGATATTCGGAGACTCAATGTACTTTTCGACGAGGCTACGCACATATTTCGACCAGAACAGCAGCGCCAGTTCTTCACACTCTTCCGAGATCTTCGCTCGCCTTATATGACGTGCAACGCCGCCGTCTATCCCGGCGTCACTTCCTACGGCGATTCATTTGAAACGGTGCACGATGCGCAAATCGTGTCATTGCACAGAGAGATTACCTCACCAGATTATGTGGCGCAGATGCAGGAGGTCGTGTTCAAGCAAGCAGAAGCAAAGCTACAAGAAGCGATCTCACGGCGTAGAAATAACTTTGCAGCGCTAGCCTATGCGGTATCCGGCAACCCGCGGCTATTGCTGAAAACGATTGCATCGGCTGGATCGCTTACAACCTCCGAAATTGAAAAAGTTATCAGAGAGTTCTTTCGATTTACGATTTGGTCTGAGCACAGCGGGCTAGTCGATCGATATCCTGGCCACAAGGCATTAATCGATTGGGGGCGAGACTTCATTGAACGTCACGTCATTCCTGAAACGAATCAAAAAAATCAGACTCGCATTACCGGGGAGAGGTCAGAGCGAACTTGCTACATATGGGTACATCGTGATGCGCCAGAAGCTGTGCGAGAGGCTCTGAGACTTTTAATGTATACTGGTGTGATTACGAAGCTCGACTCGGGTGTGGTCGCAACACGAAGCGAGCTAGGAACGCGCTACTCGGTAAACATCGGCTGCCTAGCCGCAACTGGTTCTGCGCCTATCGCGTATATTTTGGACCTGATGCGCGGCCTGGGGGTCAAGCGATTTACAGAGTATGGAGCGAATTTCTCGGCATTCTCCGACATCGCAAAACGAGTAGGCGACATTGTCGAAGCGGACATCTCCACGGCACTCGTAACGCTTCTAAAGAAGCCTGTGTCGGTGCTCGATCTTTCGACCTACCAGAAGGGAGCACTCAATTCGATAGGAATCGACTCGATCGGTAAGGCATTAAAGTCCACCGAGGCAGACTTTAAGCGCGCGCTCTACATTGGGCCAAAGAGGTCACGAAGGATCATGAATGTTGTTACAGCAGCGGTGTATGAATACTTGTCCGGTTAGTCGATCGGCATTGTTTGGGATGTTTTTTTCAATCCTCACCCAGCGTAGACGAACTCAAGTCGTCACTCCCTCGCAAACACCTTCTTCTGCCCCTCGGTGATCTCGTAGATCACGAACGGGCCTTCCTTGGTCCCGGTCATGCCCGGCGAGCCGAGCGGCATGCCCGGCAGCGAGATGCCCTTGATCGCCGGCCGCTCGCGCAGCAGCTTGCGGATCGGGTTGATCCCCACGTGCCCCTCGATCACGTAGCCCTCGAGCAGGATGGTGTGGCAGCCCTCGAACTCGGGCCTGACACCGTGCGCCTTCTTCAGGCCGGCGAGGTCCGGCGTCTCGATGACCGTCACCCGGATGCCGTTGCGCTTCAGATACGCGGCGTGGCCCTCGCAGCAGGTGCAATCGGGCGACTTGTAGAGCGTGGCCTGCTTCGGCTCCTCCGCCGCAACGGGCAGGGCGAGCGCGAGGACGAGAAGGATCGAGCCGAGGAGGCGCATGGTCAGTCCTTTCTTTGGCACCTTAGCCGAGGAAATGCCGCGCCCCGATAAGAACCAAGAGCAACCCGGTAAGTGCGTCAAGACCCCGCGAAATGCGCTCGACCGAGCCGCCGTGCCGGTCGATGAGCTTCAGCATCCAGTTTCGCGCCAGGATCGTCCCTGCGGCCACGGCACCAAGCGTAAAAGCAACGCCGAACATCATCGCCGCGGCAAAGGTCAACCCTGCTTCCGGCACGCTGCGTGACAACGCCAGGAACATCGCGAACAGCGTAAGCGGGCAGGGAATGAGCCCGGCAATGACGCCGACCATCAACCCTTCGCCGTGGAGATGGGATTGTCTGCGAACCGCCCGGAAAAGCAGCCACAGTCCGATCACGATCAGCATGCCCCGGCTGATGTTCTCCAGCGCCGGTGCGCGGCCCGCGCCGCCGAGCGTACGTGTGACGAGCCATGCCGCGCTGAACGCGAGCACCACCGCAGACAGCACATGCACCGAGGCCAGCGTTCCCGCCACGGCGAGCCCGCGTGTCAAAGCCAGGCGCGAACCCATGACATAGGATGCGAGAACCGTCTTGCCGTGCCCCGGCGTCAGTGCGTGAATAGCGCCGAAGAAAATGCCGAGGGGCAAGATGGCCGCGAGCAGCGTCCAATCGCGTGTCACGGCGTAAGCCGACAATTCGCTCGATACCGCCCCTTGAATCCAGCGTTGAACTTCGATGAGAAATTCCACGCCTGGGATCCGCTATGCGCGCGAAGCGCTCTTTCGCTCGGCGTCGGGGCAGGGATGCACCTCGATCGTGATGTGCGACAGGCCGCCGAGCGAAGCAAGGCGCTCCTTGTAAACTTTCGGCGATTGCGGCCGGTCGGCGACGATGGCCGCGATCAAGGCGCTGTGCCCCGGCCCGACCCGCCACAGATGCAGGTCGGCGACCCGGTCGCCTTCGACTTCGAGCTTCTCGCGGATTGTCTTGGCGAGCGTCTCGTCCGGCACCGTGTCGAGCAGCACCGCGCCGGCGTCGCGGATCAGGCCCCAGGACCAGCGCGCGATGATGACCGCGCCGACGACGCCGATCACCGGGTCGAGCCACACCCAGCCCATGAAGCGGCCGCCCAGCAGCGCCACGATGGCCAGCACCGAGGTCAGCGCGTCGGCCAGCACGTGGCTATAGGCAGCGCGGATATTGGTGTCTTGATGATGGCGATGGCCGGCGCCGTGGTCGTGCGCGTGCGGATGATCCCGTTCGAACAAGAGCCAAGCGCTCAGCAGATTCACGGCAAGTCCAACAACCGCGAGCAGGATCGCCTCATCGAAGCGGATGACGACGGGGCTGTAGAGCCGGATCAGCGACTCGTAAGCGATCAGCAACGAAATCAGCGCCAGCAATACCGCGCTCGAAAACGCCGCGAGCTCGCCGAGCTTGCCGGTGCCGAAGGTAAAGTGCGGGTCGCGCGCGTGCTTGCGCGCGAAGCGGTAGGCCAGCGCCGCGATGCCGAGCGCGGCGGCATGCGTCGACATGTGCCAGCCATCGGCCACCACGGCGATCGAGCCGTAGATCGTGCCGCCAACGATCTCGGCCACCATCATCGCGAGCGTCAGCGCGACCACCGCCCAGGTGCGCCGTTCGCGCCGCTCATGCTGCTCGCCGAGAAAGAAGTGCTCGTGCTGCCAGGATGCGATCGAATGGGTATGCATGACGCGCTCCTTATCCTTTCAACGCCACTCCCAGCCGCCCCGCCACATCCTGCACGAACTGCCACGCCACGCGGCCCGAGCGCGCGCCGCGCGTGGTCGCCCATTCCAGCGCCTCGCGCTTGAGCGCATCGCCGGAAAGCGGAATCTTGTAGTGCGCGACGTAGCCCTCGACCATTTCGAGATATTCGTCCTGCGAGCAGCGGTGGAAGCCGAGCCACAGCCCGAAGCGGTCGGAAAGCGAGACCTTCTCCTCGACCGCTTCGCCCGGATTGATAGCGGTCGAGCGCTCGTTCTCCATCATCTCGCGCGCCATCAGGTGGCGCCGGTTCGACGTGGCGTAAAGAATCACGTTGTCGGGCCGGCCCTCGATGCCGCCCTCGAGCACCGCCTTCAGCGACTTGTAGCTGGTGTCCGCGGCCTCGAACGAAAGGTCGTCGCAAAATACCACGAAGCGGTGCTTGGAGCCGCGCAGCTGCGCCATCAAGGCGGGCAACGACTCGATTTCCTCCCGGTGAATCTCGATGAGCTTCAGGCCTTCCTTCTTGTGCGTGGCGCTCACGGCGGCGTGCACGGCTTTGACCAGCGACGATTTCCCCATGCCGCGCGCGCCCCACAGCAGCGCATTGTTGGCGGGTAATCCGCGCGCGAAGCGCTCGGTGTTTTCCACCAGCGTGTCGCGCATGCGATCGATGCCTTTGAGCAGGCTCATCTCGACGCGGTTGACGTGCCGCACCGGCTCGAGCCGCTTCTGCGCCGCGTGCCACACGAAGGCATCGGCCGCTGAGAAATCCGGCGTCTCGCCGGCCGCGGGCGCCAGCCGCTCCAGTGCACCGGAAATCCGCTCGAGCGCCTGGGCCAAGAGCGCCAGCACCGTGTCGGCAGGCGAGGGGCGGTTCATGAGATTCTCCGGAAAGGCGGCATAGCGGGCCGCGCTCTCCCCGGCAAGCACGCCGCCGCGCGATTGGCTGACAAATCCTTGTCCCGCCAGCGTTTGCAAAGCCTCGCCCCGTCGTTATAGTCCGCCCGAATTCGGGACAAATCGAACTGGAAAGACGAGGGACATGCTCAATACCCCCGTGTACGCGCAATTTGGTGGCGGCAACGACATGCTGGTGTCGCTGCTCCCGTTCATCCTCATCTTCGTCATCATGTATTTCCTGATCCTGCGCCCGCAGCAGCGGCGGGTGAAGCTGCACCAGGAGATGGTGAAATCGCTGCGGCGCGGCGACACCGTCGTCACCACCGGCGGCCTGATCGGCAAGATCACCAAGGTGGTCGACGACAACGAGATCGAAGTGCAGATCGCCGACGACACGCGCATCCGCCAGATGCGGGCGATGATCGCCGAGGTGCGCGCCAAGGGCGAGCCGGCCAAGGACGACTGACGCCGTCCGCCTGCGCCGCGTTCCAGAGGAATTCGATGCTGCATTTCTCGCGCTTGCGGATATGGGCGACGGTGTTGATCGCCGGCGTCATCTGCCTTCTCGCGCTGCCGAGCTTCCTGCCGCAGAACGTCGTGCGCTCGTTCCCCAATTTCCTGCAGCGCCGGCTCGTGCTCGGGCTCGACCTGCAGGGCGGCTCGCACATTCTCTTGGAAGTCGATTCCAAGGCCGTGCAGAAGGAACGCGTCGAGACGCTGCGCGACGACGTGCGCCGCATCCTGCGCAACTCGCCGGCGATCGGTTACGACGGCCTGACGATCCAGGGGCTCACGGTCCAGGTTCGCATTCGCGAGCCGAATGACGTGAGAGAGGCTATGCGACGGCTGCGCGAGCTCTCCCAGCCGCTTAGCGGCCTGCTCTCGACTTCGACGCAACAGGACGTGGAGATCGCCGAGAGCGGCGGCACCATCCGGCTCACCGTTACCGCGGCAGGCCTCGCCCAGCGCATCCGCCAGGCGGTCGATCAATCGATCGAGATCGTTCGCCGCCGCGTCGACCAACTCGGTACCGTCGAGCCGTCGATCCAGCGCCAGGGTGCCGACCGCGTTCTGGTGCAGGTTCCCGGCCTGCAGGACCCCGCGCGCCTCAAGGAGCTGATTGGCAAGACCGCCAAGCTCACCTTCCGCCTCGTCGATATGTCCATGACGCCGCAGCAGGCGCTCGCCACGCGGCCGCCGGCGGAATCCGAAGTGTTGCCGTCCACCGAAGACGAACGCCAGCCCTATCTGGTCGAGAAGCGCGTCATCGTCTCCGGCGAGGACCTGGTCGACGCCCAGCCCGGCTTCGACCAGCGCACCCGCGAGCCGGTCGTCACCTTTCGCTTCAATAATTCCGGCTCCCGCCGCTTCGGCACCGTGACGCTGGAAAACGTCGGCCGGCCCTTCGCCATCGTGCTCGATGACAAGGTGATCTCGGCGCCGGTGATCCGCGAGCCGATCACCGGAGGCTCCGGCCAGATCAGCGGCAGTTTCACCGTGCAGGCGGCCAATGACCTGGCGATCCTGCTCCGCGCCGGCGCGCTGCCCGCACCGCTCACCATCATCGAGGAGCGCACCGTCGGGCCCGGCCTCGGCCAGGACTCGATCGAAGCCGGCAAGTTCGCCGCCTATGTCGGCTCGTCGCTCGTCGTCGCTTTCATGATCGCGACCTACGGGCTGTTCGGAATATTCGCGAGCGTCGCGGTCATCGTCAATATCTGCATGATCTTCGGAATCCTCTCGGCGCTGCAGGCGACGCTGACGCTGCCGGGCATCGCCGGCATCGTGCTCACCGTCGGCATGGCCGTCGACAGCAACGTGCTCATCTACGAGCGAATACGCGAGGAAGTGCGCGCCGGCCGCTCCGCCATCAGCGCGCTTGACGCGGGTTTCCGCGAGGCCCTGCGCACAATTCTCGACGCCAACATCACGACCCTGATCGCGGGGGTCATCCTGTTCTTCATCGGCACCGGGCCGGTGCGCGGTTTCGCACTGACGCTGTCGATCGGCATTCTCACCACCATGTTCACCGCCTTCACCTTGACACGCCTGATCGTCGCGAGCTGGGTGCGCTACTACCGGCCGTCGGCCATCCCCATCTGAGCAGCGAGCGAGAAGGAGAACCGAACCCGTGCGGCTGTTGCGCCTAATTCCCGACGACACGAACTATCCGTTCATGCGCTGGCGGCGCCTGAGCTTTCCGTTTT
>JAYUHJ010000445.1:0-7866 GCA_043767065.1 Hyphomicrobiales bacterium
CAGCCCGGACCGCGTCACCGACGTCACCGACATCTGGACCTTCGCGCGCGAGATCGGCGCCCGCGACCCGAACTGGAAGCTCGTCGCCACCGAATCCGCCTGACGGAGCGCGCCATGAACCGGCACGGCGCTCTCGCGGTTCTGCTCGGCGTTTCACTCCTCTCTATCGATCCGGCGTTTGCGGCGACCGCGCCGCTGCGCATTCCGGAGACCGAGCTCGAACCCATGACGTTCGAGCAGCTCGACGGCTGGACCGCCGAGGATCACTTGGCGGCGCTTTCGGCGTTTCGCTCGAGCTGCGTCGCCGTGCGCCGCCGCGCCGCGCGCCGCGATGCCGGCCGCAATCGCCAGCAGCCGAAGCTGATCGAGGAGCCGCTCGCCGCGGCCTGCAAGATGGCCGCCGAGCTTGGCGACAATGTCGGGGGGCCCAGCGCACGGCGCTTCTTCGAGACGGCGTTCCGGCCGGTGCGTATTTCGAAGCTCGGCGAGCGCGACGGGTTTCTGACAGGCTATTACGAGCCCGAGGTCGAAGGGCGTAGAAAGCCGGGTGATGGATTCACGGTTCCGATGTATCGCCAGCCTGCCGAGCTGGTGGCGGGCGCCGTGAAGAAGAAGCACGCGCGAACGCACGGATTTCCCAATCGCGGCAAAGTCGGCCGCCGCGTCGGCAAAAAACTCGTCGAGTATCACGATCGCGCGTCGATCGAGGACGGCGTGCTCAAAGATCGCGGCCTCGAAATCTGTTGGCTCAAGGACCCGATCGATGCCTTCTTCATCCATATCCAGGGCTCGGCACGGGTTCGCCTGGAGGATGGCAAAATCCTGCGCCTGAACTACGCCGCCCATAACGGCCACACGTACCTGCCGGTCGGCCGAGTGCTTGCCGACCGCGGCGTCGTCCCGCGCGCCGAGATGACCATGGACAAGATCCGCGCCTATTTCGCCGAGACCCCGGAGGAAGGCCGCGAAATCATGCGGATGAACCGCTCCTTCATTTTCTTTCGCGAGGTCACCGAGCTCGCGCCGGACGCCGAGGCGGTCGGCGCGCAAGGCTTGCCGCTGACGCGTGAGCGCTCGATCGCGGTCGATCGCGCCATCCACGCCTATGGCACGCCGTTCTGGATCGAGGCCGAGTTGCCGCTCGAGAGCGAGAACACGATGACGCAATTCCGCCGCCTGATGCTGGCGCAGGACACCGGCTCCGCCATCGTGGGTCCCGCGCGCGCCGACGTTTATTTCGGTGCCGGCATCGATGCCGGCACCGTCGCCGGGCGGCTCAAGCATGCGGGCCGTTTCTTCATGCTGGTGCCGCGCGCGATCGACCCCGCGCTTGGCGCCGAACACACGCCGCTGCCGCCACCAAGGCCGAAGCCGTGAGCGGCAAGGGCGGCCGCAAGGAGACGCGCCGGGAAGTCTTGAATGGCGAGGACCGCGCACTCTGGGTCGAGGTAACGAAATCGATCGCGCCCCTGCGCGCTCGCCCGGAGCCTTCGCAACCGATTGAGCCCGTTGAAGAAGCGCCGCGCGCACCGAAGCCGCCGCCGCCACTGCGCCCGCCCGCTCCGCCGCCGAAGCCCGCACCTAAGGCGCCCGCGCTCGCCAATATCGACCGGCGCACCAAGCAGCGGCTCTCACGCGGCACCACGGAGATCGACGCGCGTCTCGATCTGCACGGCATGACCCAGGCCGCGGCGCGCCCGCGGCTGGAATCGTTTCTGAAATCGGCGCAGGCCCGGGGCCACGGCCTCGTGCTCGTCATTACCGGCAAAGGCCGACCGGCGGGGCGGGATTTCTACGGCGAGGAGGAGCGCGGCGTCTTGCGGCGTCAAGTGCCGCAATGGCTCTCGCTTCCCGACTTGCGGCCGCTGGTGGTCGGCTTCACCGAGGCCTCGATCGGCCACGGCGGCACCGGCGCGCTCTATGTGCGCGTGAGAAAAGCCCGCTGAATCGTCAGAGAATGTAGCGCGACAGGTCCGCGTTCTTGGCGAGATCGGCCACCTGAGCCCGCACATAGGCGCCGTCGATGACCATCCGCTCGCCCGAGCGGTCCGTCGCCGAAAAGCTGATCTCGTCGAGCACACGCTCGATCACGGTCTGCAGCCGCCGGGCACCGATGTTCTCCAGACTCGTGTTGACCTCGACCGCGACGTCCGCGATCGCGTCGATCGCGTCGTCGGTGAAGACGAGCTCCACATTCTCCGTCTGCATCAACGCGATCGATTGCTTGATCAGGCTCGCCTCGGTCTCGGTGAGAATGCGGCGAAAATCGTCGCGCGTAAGCGGGTTGAGCTCGACGCGGATCGGCAAGCGGCCCTGCAGCTCGGGCAGCAGGTCCGAGGGCTTGGCCACATGGAACGCGCCCGAGGCGATGAACAGCACATGGTCGGTCTTCACCGGCCCGTACTTGGTCGAGACCGTGGTGCCTTCCAAGAGCGGCAACAGATCGCGCTGCACGCCTTCGCGGCTCACGTCGGCGCCACGCAGGCCCTCGCGGCCTGAAATCTTGTCGATCTCGTCGAGGAACACGATGCCGTTGTTCTCGACCGAGCGGATCGCCTCCTGCACCAGTGCGTCCTGATCGAGCAGCTTGTCGGATTCCTCGGCCACCAGGAGCGGATGGGCCTCGCGCGCGGAGAGCCGACGCGGCTTGGTGCGGCCGCCCATAGCCTTGCCGAAAATGTCGCCGAGCGAGATCGCACCCATCTGCGCGCCCGGCATGCCGGGGATTTCGAACATCGGCATCCCGCTCTGGCCTGAGGCCATCTCGATTTCGATCTCCTTGTCGTCGAGTTCGCCGGCGCGCAGCTTCTTCCGAAACGAATCGCGCGTGGCCAGCGTCGCCTTCTGGCCCACGAGTGCGTCGAGCACGCGCTCCTCGGCATTGAGTTGGGCCCGCGCCTGCACGTCGCGCCGCTTGCCCTCGCGCACCAGCGCGATGCCGACCTCGACCAGGTCGCGCACGATCGAATCCACGTCGCGGCCGACATAACCGACCTCGGTAAACTTGGTGGCCTCCACCTTGAGAAACGGCGCTCCCGCGAGCTTGGCGAGCCGGCGCGAAATCTCCGTCTTGCCGACGCCGGTGGGACCGATCATCAGAATATTTTTCGGCAGCACCTCCTCGCGCAGCTTGTCGTCGAGCTGCAGCCGCCGCCAGCGGTTCCTGAGCGCGATGGCGACCGCGCGCTTGGCGTCCTTCTGGCCGACGATATAGCGGTCGAGCTCGGACACGATCTCGCGCGGGGTGAGACTCTGCATGTTCGGGTTCCGCAGGGTTACGTTTACGGTCACTTTCCGATCGTCTCCACGACTAGATTGCGGTTGGTATAGACACAGATATCGGCAGCGATTTCGAGCGAGCGTCGCACGATCGCCTCGGGGTCTAGGCTGCCGTCGATCAGCGCACGCGCGGCGGCGAGCGCATAGGGGCCGCCCGAGCCGATGCCGGCGACCCCGGCGTCGGGCTCGAGCACATCTCCGGTACCGGCCAACAAGAGCGTCACGTCCTTGTCGGCCACCAGCATCATGGCGTCGAGGCGGCGCAGATAGCGGTCCGTGCGCCAGTCCTTGGCAAGCTCGACGCAGGCGCGCGCGAGCTGGCCCTTGTGCTGCTCCAATTTCTGCTCAAGCCGGTCGAACAACGTAAGCGCGTCCGCGGTGGCGCCGGCGAAGCCGCCGATCACATCGCCCTGGCCGAGCCGGCGCACCTTCTTGGCGTTGGCCTTGACCACGGTGGCGCCGAAACTGACCTGGCCGTCGCCGCCGATGGCGACCTTGTCGCCCTTGCGGACCGCGAGAATGGTTGTTCCGTGGAAGACTTCGGGATTGGACATGAGCTACTCCGGCATCCGCTTATCTAGGTGCTCGCGCGCATTCCGCAAACCATAACCCGATCTGGCCGCGGCGGCTTGTGGCGCCGGGCTTTCGATACTGGTAGAAGGCGGCGCAATTTCAAGGAGTTCGCGATGCGCACGGGCAAGGTCACCCGCGCCACCAAGGAGACCGAGGTCACGGTCGAGCTGAACCTCGACGGCACGGGCCGGGCCGAGGTCACGACCGGCATCGGCTTCCTCGACCACATGCTCGAGCTCCTGGCGCGCCACTCCAGGATCGACATCAAGTTGCAGGCCAAGGGCGACCTGCACGTCGACCAGCACCACACCACCGAAGATGCCGGCATCGTGCTCGGCCAGGCGGTGAAGAAGGCGCTCGGCGACATGCGTGGCATCGTGCGCTACGCCGACGTACACATGCCGATGGACGAAGCGCTGACCCGCATCGCCATCGACCTGTCGGGCCGCGCGGTCTTGGTGTTCAAGGTCGAATTCCCGCGCGACAAGATCGGCGAGTTCGACGTCGATCTGGTGCGCGAGTTCTTCCAGGCTTTTGCCGCCAACGCCGGCGTCACCCTGCATGTCGAGACGCTCTACGGCGACAACTCGCATCATGTGGCCGAGAGCTGCTTCAAGGGCCTGGCGCGCGCACTGCGCGCGGCGGTCGCGCAGGATCCCGCGGCCAAGGGCGAAATTCCTTCGACCAAGGGCAGCCTCGGCTGAACGGAGGCAGAGATGATCTTCCTCGTGTTCGAGCCCAAGGATGGGCTCAAGAACGCACCGACGCTGGCTGACGCCGAGCGCGTGGTGTTCCTGCGCGAAAAATTCTCCTGGCCCGCGCTGTTGTTCGGGCCGTTCTGGCTCGCCGGGCACCGGCTTTGGCTCGCGCTTCTGCTCTGGATCGTCGCATTCTTCGCGCTCGGCGTTCCCATGGTGTCGCTCAAGCTCCCGGATTCGATGATGTTTGCGGCCTTCCTGGTACCCTCGCTGATCGTCGCCTTCGAGGCGACGGCGATTCGCCGCCGCAAGCTCCTGCGCAAGCGAATGCGCGACGCCGGCGTCGTCATCGCCCAGGATATCGAGATCGCCGAGCGGCGCTTCTTCGCCGATTGGACCAAGCGCGCCGGAACCCTACCAGCCGAGCGTCCAGCTCCACCGGCGGGCTCGGCGCTGCCGCTCGATCCCTCGCCGGTACTAGGCCTGTTCCCACAGCCCGGAGCGAACCGATGACCGTCGCCGTCGTCGACTATGGCTCGGGCAATCTGCACTCGGCCGCCAAGGCGCTGGAGCGGGCCTCGCGCGAGAGCGGCGCCAGCGAACCGATCCTGGTGACGCGTGACCCGGAAAAAGTGCGCCGCGCCAACCGCGTAGTACTGCCCGGCGTCGGCGCGTTTGCCGACTGCAAGCGCGGCCTCGACGCGGTGCCCGGCATGGTCGCAGCGATGACCGAAGCGGTCCACGCGAAGGGCCGGCCGTTTCTCGGCATCTGCGTCGGCATGCAGCTCATGGCCGAGCGCGGCCGCGAATATGTAGTGACCGAGGGGCTCTGCTGGATCAAAGGCGAGGTCGATCGCGTCACGCCATCGGATCCCGCGCTCAAGATTCCGCACATGGGCTGGAACACCCTGAATTCGCGCAAAACACACCCGCTGCTCGACGGCATCCCGCTGGGGCCCAAGGGCCTGCACGCTTATTTCGTGCACTCCTATCAGTTGGCGCCCGCGGATAAGTGTGATCTTGTCGCCGACTCCGACTATGGCGGGCCGCTCACCGCGGTGGTCGCGCGCGCCAACATGGCCGGCACCCAGTTCCACCCGGAGAAAAGCCAGAAGCTGGGGTTGGCATTGCTCGCGAATTTCCTGCGCTGGAAGCCGTGATCCTTTTTCCCGCGATCGACCTGAAGAACGGCGAAGCCGTGCGGCTGCAACAGGGCGACATGGCGCGCGCGACCGTGTTCAACCGCGATCCGGCGGCGCAAGCCAGCGCATTCGCAGCACTCGGCTTCGAATGGCTGCATCTGGTTGATCTCGACGGCGCTTTCGCGGGAAAACCCGTGAACGCGCTCGCGGTCGCGGCGATCTTGAAGGCGGTGAAGATCCCGGTTCAGCTCGGCGGCGGCATTAGGAGCCTCGGCACGGTCGAGGCTTGGCTCGGCGAGGGCATTGCGCGCGTGATCCTCGGCACCGCCGCGGTGCGTGATCCTGAATTCGTTAAGGCGGCGGCCAAGAAGTATCCAGGCAAGATCGTGCTCGGCATCGACGCGCGCGCAGGCAAGGTAGCGTTGGCTGGTTGGGCCGAGGAGACCCAGCTTGAAGCGGTGGAGCTCGCGCGCCTGTTCGAGGACAACGGCATCGCGGCGATCATTTATACCGACGTCGAGCGTGACGGGATGTTGCAGGGCCTCAATCTCGACGCGACGATCGCGCTGGCAGAGGCCGTGAAGATTCCGGTGATTGCTTCCGGCGGCCTTGCATCACTCGACGACGTGAAACGGCTGCTGGAACCTCGCGCGTGCAAACTCGCGGGCGCTATTGCTGGCCGCTCTCTCTATGACGGCCGCCTGGACGCGAAGGAAGCGCTCGCACTCATCGCCTCGGGGAAGGCCACCTGAAATGTTCAAGGTCCGCCTTATCCCCTGCCTCGACGTGAAGGACGGCCGCGTCGTCAAGGGCGTCAATTTCGTAAACCTGCGCGACGCCGGCGATCCGGTCGAGGCGGCCAAGGCCTATGACGCAGCCGGCGCCGACGAACTCTGTTTCCTCGACATCGCCGCGAGCCACGAGGAGCGCACGATCCTCTTGGATGTCGTCACGCGAACCGCCGAAGCCTGTTTCATGCCGCTCACCGTCGGCGGCGGCGTGCGCACGGTGGAGGATGTACGCACACTCTTGGCGTCGGGCGCCGACAAGGTTTCGATCAATACGGCCGCCGTGCAGCGGCGTGCCCTGGTCAAGGAAGCAGCGGAGAAGTTCGGCGATCAGTGCATCGTGGTCGCCATCGACGCCAAGAAGGTCTCAAAACCTGGCGAGAAAGCGCACTGGGAAATCTTCACCCATGGTGGCCGCAACGCCACCGGCCTCGATGCGGTGGCCTATGCCAAGGAAGTGGTGGCGCTGGGTGCGGGCGAGATTCTCTTGACCTCCATGGACCGCGACGGAACCAAATCCGGCTTCGACATTGCTCTGACCCGCGCCGTCGCCGACGCGGTGACCGTGCCGGTGATCGCCTCGGGCGGGGCCGGCACGCTCGATCATCTGGTCGAGGGCATTCGCGACGGCGGCGCCACCGCGGTGCTTGCCGCCTCGATCTTCCACTTTGGCGAATTCACCATCGCCGAGGCCAAGCGGCACATGGCGAAAGCCGGTCTCCCCGTGCGCCTCGATCCGTGATAGGGCCGCTCGCAGCCATGGCCTTCACCTTGGAACTGCTTGCAAAAATCATCGCCGAGCGCGCGCGCTCCGGCGCCGCGAATTCCTATACCAAGGAGCTGCTCGACGCCGGCGTCGAGAAATGCGCGAAGAAGCTTGGTGAAGAAGCGGTGGAAACCACGCTCGCCGCGGTCGGTGGCAAACCCGAAGCGCTCGTCGCCGAGAGCGCTGATCTGCTCTACCATCTGCTCGTGCTGTTGCAGGCGCGCGGCGTGGCGCTTTCTGACGTGCTCGCCGAGCTCGAGCGGCGTACCGCGCGCTCGGGCATCGAGGAAAAAGCGTCGCGCGGCAAGGGCTGAACGGGGCCACGATGGAGCAGCGCACCGACGACGGGCTCTCGCCCTATCACGTCTTCTCGCGGGCAGAATGGGCGGCGCGGCGCGGCGACACGCCGATGACGCTGACCGCCGCCGAGGTCGCGCAACTTAAAGCCTTCAACGACCAGCTTTCGATGAACGAGGTGGAGGAGATTTATCTTCCGCTGTCGCGCGTGCTCTCCTTTTATGTCGCGGCGGCGCAGAAGCTGTTTCGCGCCATGCAACGCTTCCTCGACACCGAGGGAGCCAAGGTGCCCTACATCATCGGCATCGGCGGCTCGGTCGCGG
>JAYUHJ010000446.1:0-3319 GCA_043767065.1 Hyphomicrobiales bacterium
GGCGTCGTTCGGCATATTGATGGTCTTGGAGATCGCGCCCGAGATGAAGGGCTGCGCCGCCGCCATCATGCGGATGTGGCTCTCGACCGAGAGCGAGCGGGTGCCGAGCCGGCCGCAGGGCGAGGCGCAATCGAACACCGGCAGGTGCTCCGCTTTCAGGTGCGGGGCGCCTTCCAGCGTCATGGCGCCGCAGACGTGCAGATTCGCCGCCTCGATCTCGCGCTTGCCGAAGCCCATGTGGGCCAGCATGTCGAAGGTCGGGTCCGCGAGCTGCTCATCGGTGACGCCGAGCTTCTTCAGCAGCTCGTCGCCGAGGTTCCAGCGGTTGAACACGAACTTGATGTCGAAGGCGCTCTTCAGTGAGCCCTCGATCTTGGCCACTGAAGCGTCGTCGAAGCCCTTGGTCTTGAGGCTGGAGGTATTGATCGACGGCGCGTTGGACATCGTGCCGTGGCCGACCGCATAGGCCTCGATCTCGGCGATCTCGCTTTCCTTGTAGCCGAGCGCGCGCAGCGCCTCGGGCACCGCGCCATTTATGATTTTAAAATACCCTCCGCCGGCGAGCTTCTTGAATTTCACCAGCGCGAAGTCCGGCTCGATGCCGGTGGTGTCGCAATCCATCACGAGACCAATGGTGCCGGTGGGCGCGATCACGGTGGCCTGCGCATTGCGATAGCCGTGCGCCTCGCCGAGTTCGATCGCCTTGTCCCACGCCTTGCGCGCGTGCTTGACGATGCGCTTGTCGGGGCAGGCGGCTTCATTGAGCGGCACTGGCGGAGTGGCGAGCGACTCGTAGCCGGCGCGTTCGCCGTAGGCCGCGCGGCGGTGGTTCCGCATCACGCGCAGCATGTGTTCGCGGTTCGGCTCATAGCCGGGGAAGGCGCCAAGCTCGCGCGCCATTTCGGCCGAGGTCGCGTACGACACGCCGGTCATCAGCGCCGTGATGGCGGCGCAGATCGCGCGCGCATCCTCGGAATCGTAGGCGATGCCCGACGACATCAGGAGTCCGCCGATATTGGCGTAGCCCAGCCCGAGCGTGCGGTAGCGGTAGCTTAGCTCGGCGATGTTCTTGGAGGGGAACTGCGCCATCAGCACCGAGATTTCGAGCACGACGGTCCACAGCCGGCAGGCGTGCTCGTAGCTCTCGACGTCGAACTCGTACGCCTTTCCGGGGCGCGCCGTCTCTTCGTCATTCCGGGACGGCCCGGAGGGCCGGGCCCGGAATCCATAATCCCGGTCTGTGTTTATGGATTCCGGGCTCGCGCCACCGATCTCGGGTTTACCCGAGATCGGCAGTTGATCTTGCCCAAGTCGGCTAGAGCCGACTTGGGTGGCGCGCCCCGGAATGACGGTGGCGGGTTTGAGGAACTGCAGCAGGTTCATCGACGCCAGATTGCACGCCGTGTCGTCGAGGAACATGTATTCCGAGCAGGGGTTCGAGGCGCGGATCGCGCCCGAGGCCGGGCAGGTGTGCCAGTCGTTGACGGTGGTGTGGTACTGCATGCCGGGATCGGCGCAGGCCCAGGCCGCGAAGCCGATCTTCTCCCACAGCTCCTGCGCCTTGACGGTCTTGGCCACCTTGCCGTTCTTGCGGAAGGTTAAATCCCAGGTGCCGTCGGCCTCGACCGCGCGCAGAAATTCGTCGGTGACGCGCACGGAATTGTTGGAGTTCTGGCCGGAGACCGTGAGATACGCCTCGCCGTCCCAGTCCACGTCGTAAGTGGGAAAATTGATGTCCTTGTAGCCTTGCTTGGCGAACTGGATCACGCGCTTGATGTAGTTGTCGGGCACCGAAGCGCGGCGCGCGAACTTGATCTCGCGCTTGAGCGCGGGGTTCTTCTCGGGATCGAAGCAATCGTCGCCTTCGCCTTCGCAATTGACGCAGGCCTTCATCACGGCCTTCAGGTGCTTGGCGCAAATCTTCGAACCCGCGACGAGCGAAGCGACCTTCTGCTCTTCGAGCACCTTCCAGTCGATATAGTTTTCGATATCGGGATGATCGACGTCGACCACCACCATCTTGGCGGCGCGGCGCGTGGTGCCGCCCGATTTGATCGCGCCCGCGGCGCGGTCGCCGATTTTTAGAAAGCTCATCAGGCCCGACGAGCGGCCGCCGCCGGACAGCTTTTCGTTCTCGCCGCGCAGCTTCGAAAAATTCGAGCCGGTGCCCGAGCCGTATTTGAACAGGCGCGCTTCGCGCACCCACAGATCCATGATCCCGTTTTCGTTCACGAGATCGTCCTCGATCGACTGGATGAAGCAGGCGTGCGGCTGCGGATGCTCGTAGGACGACGCCGCCTTGGTTAATTTTCCGGTTATGTAGTCGACGTAGAAATGTCCCTGGCTCGGGCCGTCGATGCCATAAGCCCAGTGCAAGCCGGTGTTGAACCATTGGGGGGAGTTGGGGGCAGCCATCTGCATGGCCAGCATGTATCTGTGCTCGTCGAAGAAGGCTTGCGCGTCGGCTTCCGATTCGAAATAGCCGCCCTTCCAGCCCCAATAGGTCCAGGTGCCGGCCAGGCGATCGAACACTTGCGTGGCCGACATTTCGCTGCCGTAGCGCTGCTTCTCGGGAATCGTTTCGAGCGCGCGCTCGTCGGCGACACAACGCCACAGCCAGGACGGGACCGTTTCCTCTTCGACGCGCTTCAGGCGCGTCGGCACGCCGGCCTTGCGGAAATATTTCTGCGCCAGCACGTCGGTGGCGACCTGACTCCAGTGCTCGGGAACCTCAATGTTTTCGAGCCTGAACACGATCGAGCCGTCCGGATTCCTGATTTCACTCGTCCGCTTCGCCAACGCGATCCCGAAATAGGGTGACTGGCCGGCCTTGGTGTAGCGGCGCTCGATTCGCATTGCTTTCATTCCCCTGGGCCCGAGCCTATCCGGCTCGGTGCCTCATTTTATGGCCCGGATCCCCGTCCGAGCACCCCCTGGAACCGTCCCGCACATCTGCATGCGGTTTCGGCGTACTTTCCCCATCCGAAGTTGCGGGCTACTGGAGTGACAGACACTCCATTCGCCGGGGGCACGTTTTCCCGCAGGCGCAGCCTTGACCCTCGAACATTTGGGAGCACCTGACGCAACCATCAAACACTGCGCCGGATGGAAGTTCACGCTATGACGACTCTCGCTAGAAGGCGAGGAAACCATTCGCCTGTCGCGTGCGCCCAAAATGGTTGCTGCACCGCCGATGCCGGCGCCGGCACCGGTGACCCACGCGCACGTCGAGCAGCGCCCAAGCACCGGACACAGCGCACACGTATCTTCGTCGGCTGATGTCGCACACGGCGGCGGCCGCGAGTTGCCGGATGGCCAT
>JAYUHJ010000447.1:0-3315 GCA_043767065.1 Hyphomicrobiales bacterium
TGTCTCCCGCGTTCGCTCGGTCTCGGGCGTTGGTCTCTCGATCATCTACGTCGAATTCGAGTGGGGGACAGATATCTTCCGCAATCGCCAACAGATTGCGGAGCGGTTGACACTCGTCAAAGAGCAACTCCCCGCCAACGTTACCCCGCAGATGGGACCGATCAACTCCATCATGGGACAAATCCTCATGTTTGCCGTCACAGCGACGACGGCAAGTCCAATGGAGGTGCGTGAGATTGCGGATTTCGTGATCCGGCCTCGTCTGTTGACAATTCCGGGTGTTGCTCAAGTAATTCCAATCGGTGGCGAAGTTCGACAGTTTCGCGTTGCTCCCAATCCGCCAGCTATGCGCGCGCTCGGGGTCACACTTGATCAGTTGGAACGCGCCCTGCAACGTTTCGGCACTAACAGCGGTGGGGGCTTTGCTGACCAATACAGTCGCGAATTTCTGATCCGCAACATCGGGCGCACGCTGAAACTCGAAGATCTCCGCGATGTCGTTATCGCCGAAGGCGGCCGCTCGATCTACCTCCATCAAATCGCCGAAGTAAGTTTCGGCGCACGCCTCAAGCGCGGCGAGGCAGGGTTCATGGGGCAACCCGCCGTCATCATTTCGGTCGAGAAGCAGCCGGCGATTGATACGGTCAAGTTGTCGGCCGAGATCGAGCGCGCAATGACCGAACTCAACAAAACCATGCCGCCGGGCATCAAGATCGACAATATCGTCTTCCGTCAGGCCAACTTCATCGAAACCTCCATCAGCAATGTCAAAACGGTGCTGATCGAAGCGGGTGTCGTCGTTGCGATCATCCTCTTCCTTTTTCTTCTCAACGTTCGCACAACCTTCATCTCTTTGACCGCCATCCCCGTGTCTATTCTTGCGACCGCGATCGTGTTCTATCTCTTCGGGTTATCCCTCAACACGATGACGCTCGGCGGACTCGCAATTGCCATAGGGGAGCTGGTGGATGACGCCGTTGTCGATGTGGAAAACATTTTTCGTCGATTGCGCGAGAACCGGGCAGCGGGCAATCCACGCACGACGTTCGACGTAGTCGTGGCGGCCAGCCAGGAAGTGCGTTCTGGCATCGTATATGCCACGATGATCATAGTGCTGGTGTTCGTGCCGCTGTTTTCTTTGTCCGGCATTGAAGGACGTCTTTTCGCGCCGCTCGGCCAAGCCTATATCATCTCGATTCTGGCGAGCCTCGTGGTCTCGATTACTCTGACCCCCGTGATGGCCTACTACTTACTCCCGAGTCTCAAGCGTTTGGATGAGCATGAGGGATGGCTGGTGCGCAACCTGAAGCGGGCCAACCGCGCGCTGCTGAACTGGTCGTTTGCACATCCCCGGACGCTGATGATCGGAGCTAGCGTTGGCGTGCTCATCGCCCTCGCTGCTGCCATTGCGCTTCCGCGTGCGTTCTTGCCCCCCTTCAACGAGGGCACGCTCACCATCAACACGCTTTTCCAACCGGGCATTTCGCTCGCCGAAAGCCATCGTGTCGGCCTCATTGCCGAGCAACTCGTTATGCAGGTCCCCGAGGTCAAGCTTGTTGCGCGCCGTACCGGACGCGCCGAGTTGGATGAACATGCCGAAGGCGTCCATTCGTCCGAGTTGGAAGTCGATCTCAGGCCGTCCGCGCGCTCCAAGACAGACATCATCAACGATATTCGCAGCCGGCTCTCGGTTCTGCCGGCATCCACGAACATCGGTCAGCCGATCTCGCATCGTCTCGACCACATGCTGTCGGGCGTGCGCGCGCAAATAGCGATCAAGATTTTCGGCGAGGACCTCGACACCCTGCGGGGGCTCGCCGAGGACATGCGCCAGCGGCTGACCAGAGTTCCGGGCGTTGTCGATTTGCAGGTCGAGCGCCAGGCGCGGATTCCCCAACTCGAAATTAGGGTCAACTACAAGAAGGCCGCCCTTTACGGTCTGCAACCCGCCCACATAACCGAGCAGCTCGAACGCTTGTCGAACGGTAAATTGGTCTCGCGGCTGGTGGATGGAAGTAAACGCTATGACCTCGTCGTCCGTTTGTCGGATCGTATGCGGACCACACAAGGGCTGTCCGACCTCCTCATTGAAACACCCTCCGGCTGGATTCCCCTCCGCCAGGTGGCCGAGATCAAGGAAACAGATGGTCCGAACCAGATTTTGCGCGAGAATACCAAGCGCCGCATCGTCGTACTTGCCAATTCTGATGGCAATCGGGATATGGCGGCCATTATTGGCGATATCCGCCGCGAGCTGGCCGCAACCAAGCTGCCGACTGGATTTTTCACCAGCCTCGAAGGCACCTTCCAGGCGCAGGAAGAGTCTATGCGCACGATTGGCGGGCTTTCCCTCGTCTCGCTCGCCATGATCTTTGCCATTCTCTACAGTCGCTATCGCTCGGTTCTGTTCGCGCTCATCATCATGGGCAGCGTGCCCCTCGCCCTGATCGGGTCTGTGCTAGCTTTGTGGTTGGCTGACCAGCCCCTCTCCGTTGCGAGCATGATCGGCTTCATCACGCTCACCGGAATTGCGACGCGAAACGGCATCCTGAAGACCAGCCATTACATCAATCTTGCCATTCACGAGAAAATGGCCTTCGGGCCGGATTTGGTCGTTCGTGGCAGTCTCGAACGGCTGACGCCCGTTCTTATGACGGCGCTCTGTGCTGGCATCGCTCTGGTGCCGTTGATGATCGATGCCCATGCGCCCGGCAAAGAAATCTTACACCCCGTCGCCGTGACTATTTTCGGCGGCTTGATCAGCGCCACGCTGCTCGACACGGCCCTGACCCCTCTCTTGTTCCTCCGCTACGGCCGTGCGTCGCTCGAGCGTCTCGTCGATCAAGCACTCGCTCAGGCAGATGAATCGCAAGCGCAGTCCTCTGCTGCACGACCAGTTGAAACCTACTGACCATCCTAAGGAGACCGCCATGATCAAACCCCGCTCAGCTCTTTTCGCATTTTCGCTCGTGCTTTTGACGGGTCAAATTGCGTTCGCACACGAGGCCGCCAAAGGACGCAATGGCGGACTGCGCGTTGACGCTGGTCCTTTCCATGCCGAGCTCGTGGTGGATGGCACCACGAACGTCGCCGTGTTTCTCAGTGATGGCGATGACAAGCCCGTGCCGGCCAAAGACTTCAAGGCCAATGCCATCTTGGTCGTTGATGGCAAATCGCAGCGCTTCACGCTCACCCCTGCCGAGGGCTCGAAAATGGTCGGGACCGCACCAGCCGCCGTCAAGTCTGGGGTCAAGGGTGCCGTTCAACTGACGGCGCCGGACGGAACGACCGCCCAAGCGAAATTCTGATCCGTTG
>JAYUHJ010000448.1:0-7824 GCA_043767065.1 Hyphomicrobiales bacterium
CTAGGCCCAAGATAAATCCGAGCGGCAACGAGATAAACATGAGCCATAGCCAGGCCCCAGTGCTGGTAGCTTCATCCATCGCATCGGTTCCGCTAACTATGCCCACAATTAGGGCTATAACAAGTGGTAGAAAGCCAAAAATCGTGCAGCCAACCATTGACCACATTCCGATTTTCATAAGTTTGTTAAATTTCATCACTTCACCCCTAAAGTTCTTTCAAGAAGAGGTTACCTTACCGAAGGCAGGCGCTTGGAAATGGCAGAGCAAGGTCGGATTCACTCTCTGGTTGTAATGGGGGTTTCGGGCTCGGGCAAAAGCACGATTGGAAAATTACTTGCTGAAAAAACTGGATTTTCCTTTACCGATGCCGATGACCTGCATCCTCCGGCGAATAAAGCGCAAATGGCGGCCGGAATCCCACTCACGGATGAAAGTCGAATTCCTTGGTTGAGAATTATTGGCGAATTATTCAGAAATGCTGAACAGAAAAACAAAAAAAATATTGTGGCGTGCTCGGCTTTGAAGCGCTCTTACCGTGATCTGCTCAGGGAATACTCCCCAGAATTGTTCTTTGTTTTTCTAGACGGAACCAAAGTCGAGATTCAGGAAAGGCTGTGGAGCCGAAACCATGAATTCATGCCGGCTTCACTATTGGATTCGCAGTTCGCCAACCTAGAGCCGCTCCAGGGAGATGAGGAAGGGATCAAAATTGCGATTCGCGGAACTCCCGAACAACTAGTAAGGGAAATTCAAGAGGCTCTTTAAAGCAGATACTTTCTCTATTCGGAGTCGTCTTCTTTTGGATCCGTTATACGGCCAGCATGGGCATGCGAACTTGGATCTCGCTTCGATTTCACAATGCTTGCAATCGTTGTGACTACCAATATCAATCCAATAGCCAGCAAACTGAATGAAGTAGAAATCTTTGGCACTTCATTATTAATTTCGTGCACAAAGGTAAGTATTAATTTGATGCCAATAAAAATTAAGATTACTGAAAGACCCAAAGAGAGATAAATAAGTTTGTTGAGCAAGCCTCTAAGCAGGAAATAAAGCGCCCGCAGTCCAAGCAGAGCAAAGGCATTGGCTGAGAATACCAAGTATGGTTGTTGGGTCACTCCAAAGGTGGCTGGAATGGAATCTAATGCAAATAGTAAGTCAGTCGATGCAATAGCTATCATCACCAAAAACATGGGAGTGGCCACACGCTTGCCATTCAATCGGACAAACATCTTGGTTCCATGAAATTCATCTGTAAGCGGGGTCACTTTACGAATTCTTCTTATCAAGTAGTTTTCATTTGGATCTGGATCCTCGTCCCAGTGCCGGAATAATCCAACCCCAGTCCAGATAAGGATTGCTCCAAAAATTACGAAAGTGAAGCTGAAAGTTGCCAATGCAACCGCGCCGACTGCAATAAATGCGGCCCGCAAAACTAGGGCAAGTACCACGCCAATCAACAAAATGCGTTGATGAAAAATGCTGGGAACGGAGAATTGAGCCAAAATAATTACGAAGACAAATAGATTATCCACTGACAGGGACTTCTCAACCAAGTATGCCGCAAAGTATTCAGTACCGAATTCAGTTCCATACGCCTGGCGTACCCAGAGGCCAAAAATCAACGCAATGGAAATGTAGAAAATTGACCAAAGTGCGGCTTCTCTGAATTTAACATCATGCGGTTTTCGAGATGCGGTGGCAAGATCGGCTAAAACAAGGACGAAAATCGCCCCAACAGTTAGCGCCCAAACGGCGAAGGAAACGTTCACAGTGGGGAATATAGCCGAAGAATTGTTTGAACCCTACCGAGGACTTGGTTAGGCTGGTTGCATACTCGTTTTAACTCGTGAATTAATGAGGAGAATCATGTCCACCCCAAACAAACCGACTCTAACTACTTCAGCTGGCGCTCCAATTTCTGATAATCAGAATGCGCTAACTGCGGGTGCACGGGGACCGATTCTGATTCAAGATTATCAACTCATCGAGAAACTGGCTCACCAAAATCGCGAGCGCATTCCAGAGCGCACGGTGCATGCAAAGGGTTGGGGGGCTCACGGGACTTTCACTGTGACCCACGACATTACTAAATATACGAAGGCAAAGGTTTTCTCAGCAAAAGGTAAGACGACTCACATCATTTCTCGCTTCTCAACCGTGGCCGGTGAATTGGGCGCAGCTGACGCTGAGAGAGATGTCCGTGGATTCTCTCTGAAGTTTTATACTGAACAAGGCAACTGGGATCTGGTTGGAAACAACACACCAGTTTTCTTCGTCCGCGACCCGTACAAGTTTCCAGACTTTATTCACACTCAAAAGCGCCATCCAAAGACCAATCTTCGAAGTGCCACTGCCATGTGGGACTTTTGGTCACTCTCTCCTGAGTCACTTCATCAAGTAACAATTCTCTTTTCCGATCGTGGCCTTCCGATAGGCGTGCGAAATATCGATGGCTTCGGTTCGCACACCTATTCTTTTCTCAACGCAACTAACGAGCGTTTCTGGGTGAAATTCCACATAAAGACTCAGCAGGGTCATAAGCACTGGACCAACGAGGAAGGCAGCGCAGTTATTGCACGGACTCGTGAATCCACTCAATCTGATCTATTCGATTCTATTGAAAATGGGGATCTCCCAAAGTGGACTGTCTCCGTCCAAATCATGGCTGAACTAGATGCGGAAAAAACTCCTTATAATCCGTTCGATCTCACCAAAGTCTGGCCACATAAGGATTACCCACTCATTGAAGTCGGCACCATGGAATTAAATCGCAACGCAGAGAATTACTTCAACGAGATCGAGCAAGTTGCATTTAGCCCCTCCAACATTGTGCCTGGAATTGGTTTCTCGCCGGACAAAATGTTGCAAGCAAGAATCTTCTCCTACGCCGATGCTCACCGATATCGCTTAGGTACACACTACGAATCACTCCCCGTTAATGCGCCAATAAGTCCAGTCCATCACTATCACAAAGATGGGAACATGAACTTTGGTACATCAGCAAAGAATCCAAATGCGTATTACGAGCCAAACTCGTTTAACGGACCTGCCGAAGATGACTCCTTCGCCGAACCCCCATTGAAAATCTCCGGAGATGCAGACCGTTACAACCATCGGGAAGGCAATGATGATTATTCACAGCCACGAGCTCTCTTCAATCTCTTTAAAGAAGATCAAAAAGCTCGTCTTTTCAGCAACATTGCCGCAGCAATGCAAGGCGTTCCTCAGGTAATTGTGGAGCGCCAAATTGCTGAATTTACAAAGGTAGATCCTGCCTACGGGGCCTTGGTCATGTCGTTGCGCGCGCCGCGCCCGGCGAGCTGCAGGATGCCGGCTGCCCCCGCAAACAGCGCGAACACGCCGATAACAGCGAGCATCGCGAGCGCCGCGAGGATGTAAGGCCCGGCCCGGTCGCGGCCTACGAACAGCAGGAACACCACGAGCGCCACCAGCGCAACCGCCACTACGAGCACCAATCCGATGCTGCCCGTCACTTGTGGGCGATCGACCGGCGCTCCCGGCGCCTCGCTTTCGGCCATGGCCCTGACCCCGTCGGCGGCCGGCGAAGCAGCCGGCGCAAGCCCGAATCGGTGTGCCCGAGAAGAGGCGTGCTCGGCAAGGCTTGGCGCGCATGCCGCGGCACAAATTCATACACAGGCTACAAGAACACTCGAAAAACGCGCCGCCAGGGGTTAAAAACGGGATGGGGCGGTGGGAGCGCGGCGGCTCCTGGGAGGTGCGTCATGGAATTTCTTGGCAGTGAACTCGGCACGCTTGCGCGCGTCGTGGTCGCGCTATTGGTCGTCCTGGGGCTCATCGCCCTCACGTTCTGGCTGATCCGCCGTTTCGGTCCGATAACGTTCAACAAGACCGGTGTTGCCCGCGGCCGTCAGCCGCGCCTCGCGTTGCTCGAATCGGCCACGATCGACGCCCGCCGGCGGCTGGTGCTGATCCGCCGCGACAATGTGGAGCATCTACTCTTGGTCGGAGGACCCACCGACGTGGTGGTGGAGCCGAACATTGTGCGTGCGGCCACGATGCAGACCCAGCCAGCGCCGATGCCTCCCGCGGCCCGCGATCCGATCGCGCGCGCCGCCGGCCGCCCCGCCCTGCTCGATCCCCTAGAAGAGCACGAGTCCTCACTCGTGCCGACGCCCTCGCCCGAGCCCTTCGTGCTGACACCCGCGCCGGCCAGCGAGCTGCCACCTCCGCCACCGCCCGCGCCCGAGCACCGGTCCGCGCCGGCGCCGCGCATCGATCCGCAATATGCCGAGATGGCCCAGCGCCTCGAAGCGGCACTGCGCCGGCCGCCGGAGACGCGGCCGGTACCGCCGCCGCCCACGGCCGCGCATCCGTCCGCCGCCCAAGCTCAAGCTCCAGCTCAAGCCCCAGCTCAAGCCCGGATCGAGCCGCGAGCACCGGAACCGAGGCCTGCGCCCGCAGCCCCGCCGCCGGCGCCGCGGACGCTTGAGCCCCGGATGCCGAAGCCGAGTGCACCGCCTCCGCCGGTCACCACCGCGCCGGCCCCGCCGCCACCGAAGTCGACGCTCAAGCGCGACGTCTTCGACAATCTCGAGGAGGAGATGGCGAATCTTCTCGGCCGCGGCGACAACAAGAAGGTGGGCTGAGCCGCATCCGCGCGACTCGATTTTACTTCAAGGGGTTTTTGCGGATTCCCGCACGGTAGCGGTCAATGGATTGCGCTCGCGCGTATCGCCGGCGTGAAGGCGGCTAATGAGCCGCCGGGCCGCAGCCTCGGTCTCGTCGCCGCGCCACGAACGCACCAGCATCTCAAGTTGCTTGACCGCGACGAAGCGGGCGATCTCGCCGCGCGCCTGCGCCAGCTCGATCCGGTAGAGCGTGGCCTCCGCCGCCGCGGCCTCGTCCGTGCCGCGTTCTGCCAGGGCGAACAGTGCCGCGGCCTTTTCGCCGACCCCGAGCCGCATAGCCAAGCGGCCCGCCAGCACCGCAAGCCTGGGCTCGATCGCGCCGATAGACTCCCTGGCCTCCAGCGCCTTCAGCAACGCGCCGGCCTCGTCGAAAGCCTCGGTCTCGATTGCGGCCCGCAGCGCGGCCATGCGCACGAGCCGCTGCAATTCGGTGGGTAGCACCGGCAGATCTTTATCGGCCGTGCGAAACGCTTCCCGCGCTTCGGCAAAGCGAAACGCCGAGGCAAGTGCTGCCGCACGGATCAACGAGGCCTCGCCCGAGTTCACCAAGGACGGGCGGGACAGATCTTCGATCGCCTCGCGCGGACGGGCCAGCATGAGCCGCGCCAGCGCGCGGAGCGCAAGGAATTCGGCCTTGGCCGCGCCGTCCGGCTCAGGCGCCGCTTCGAGCGCACCCTTGGCCTCGGCACCGAGGTCGTTAGCGAGATAAAAGCGCGCCAGCGCGATCCGCCCTGCCGTCCGCTCGCCGGGTTCGGCACTGGCCAGCGCCGCGACGAGCTCCGTTTCGCGCGGACGGAAACGCGCTTCGCGGTCGATCTGCCAGGCCAGCCTGCCGAACAAGCGCGCCGGCTCGGCGATCGACGCCACGGTGCCGTCGTCGGCAACATTAAGCCCACCCGGCCGCCCGATAGTGACCCCGTCGGGCACGATCTTGATTTCAAGATTATCGGCCTTGGGCACCAGCGCGACCCCATGCGCCGAAGCAAGCAGCCGAAAATCCACATAGGAAAGCGCCCGCGGCAATCCGCGCGCGGGCAGCGGCGCCGTGACCGCGATAATGGCCTCCCCGCTCTCTGGATCGCGCAGCAAGTGCACGCGGTTTGCGCCAACGAGAGGCAGGAACGCAGCGGCACCTTCGGGCGTCATGATCCGGTCGAGCGCGAGCGTGCGGCCGGCCACGGCCTCGCCGATGACGAGCACAAGCTCGCTGCCGCGTGCCTCGATCCCGGCCGGCTTGCCCGGGTCGAGCGGGATGCGCAGCGCTCGGCCCGACGCGAGCGGGACGAGTTCGGCAGCGCGGACCACGCGGCCCGGATCGCGACCAAGCGCGGAAATATCGATCGGCTGCGCCGTGTCGAACACGGCCCAGAACGCGTCGCCAAGCCGGAAGACGGCCACGGGCGTAGTGGCGCCGAACGGAAATACGATTTTCAGGACTTCGCCTTCATGCCGGAGTACGGCCACGACCGGCACCGGAGCGGCGCTTGGTGGCGAGAGTGCCGCGATCGGGGCTTTCGGCACGGGCGGCTTTTTCTCGGCAACTCTCGCGTTTTGCTTCGCCTTGCGCGCGAGATCGGCGATCACTTCTTTCGGCAGTCCGGGTGGCAGGCCGGTCCAAGTCTCGGGCAACAGATCGACATAGAGCTTCTCGCCCGCGGCCATGGTGTTGACCCGCAGCTTGCGCGCGAGCGTGAGGTGCAGCGCGTCGCCGTCGCGGTTGGCCGAGAGCACGTAACCGGCAAGATGCTGCGGCAGGCGCTGCACGTTCAACGAGATGGAGCGCGGAAGTGCGATGGAAAGCACGCCGCCGGCGATCTCCGCCTCGGCCTTCGCCTCGCCCGGAAATACGATGACGATGCGCGCGAAGCCACCGCTGGTGGAAACACTGAATGCGCTCGGGCGTTTCTGCACTTGCACGGGCGCTGGCATGCTGATGCGCTCCTGCGCCTGCAAAGCGCCGGTTGAGAGCGCAACGAGGAGTGCCGCGCCCAAAAGCCTTGCCGTCATCGGCGTTCGCCGCATTTGCGTCACTGCAAGATGATGTCGCGCACCAGCACCGCGCGCACCCGCGACGGCGCGATGGCAAGATTGACCCGCTTCATCAGCTCCTCGCGCAGCCGGAACATGCCGGCCGAGCCCTCGATCTCGGCCGCGCGAAGCTCGCGCAGGTGCGTCTGAAAGGAATCGAGCACGTAAGGCAGCGCCGCCTGTAGCGCACCGGCGGCGGCGGGATCCGCAGCCTCCAGCGACAACGAGAGTTTGAGCGTGCGCGGCCGCTCGTCGGCAGTGGAAAGGTTCACCGCGATTGCCGGAAGATCCAGCAATACAGAAGCCGGCGCGGCTATCGAGTTCGTCACCATCCGTTTTTCGCGCGCGCTGACGGCCATGAAGGCGACGCCGACCGCGATCGCCAATAGCCCGATCGACACCGGCACCACGAGCATTGCCCGCATCGGCTTCGCCGGCGCTTTTGCCGGCTCGACGAACTCGAGATCGTTCAGGATTTCGCCCGCCATAGCGGAGCTCCCGGTCGCGCGGCGCACGGAACAAGCGGGCCGAATCCCGCCTTCTGCGGCCGGCCTGCCTCACGCTAGGGGCGATATGGTTAACGAATTATTGCGAGCCGGAAGGCTCAGTCGTCCCGGTACACCCGCTCGCGGCGCTCGTGGCGTTCCTGGGCCTCGATCGAAAGCGTAGCGACCGGACGGGCCTCCAGCCGCTTCAGCGAAATCGGCTCCCCGGTCTCCTCGCAGAAGCCGTAGGTGCCGTCTTCGATGCGCAGCAATGCGGCATCGATCTTGGCGATCAATTTACGCTGGCGGTCGCGGGCCCGAAGCTCGATGGCCCTGTCGGTCTCCGAGGAGGCGCGGTCGGCGATATCGGGGTGGTTTTCGTTCTCGTTCTGCAGATGCTGCAGCGTCTCGCGGCTTTCGCGCAGGATGTCTTCCTTCCAGCGCATGAGCTTGCGCCGGAAGTACTCGCGCTGCCGTTCGCTCATGAACGGCTCGCTCTCGGCCGGCCGGTACACCGCTTCGACCATCGTCATTGGTTACGCCCTACGTTCCCGGTTCTTATTTTGGCCGGGCTTATATCCACCCAACCTGCCCTAGACAACAGGCGGCTAACACCAAATGCCAAAGCAATGCAACG
>JAYUHJ010000449.1:0-3300 GCA_043767065.1 Hyphomicrobiales bacterium
CGCCGGCCGGATACGCGGCAAGCGCATAGGCAACATTCATCACCACCATCACTGCCGGAATGAGTGCGATCGACATCCCTACGTTCTGTGCCCGCAGCACGAGGAACGCTTCGCTGAAGCGCGCGAGCGTGAGCACGAAAGCGACCGCGACCACGATCCAGAATGCTGGTGGCAGCCGCTTGAGGTCGGAAACTTGCCAGCGCGGCGCCACCTTACCCTCTTGCACCGGCCGCGCGGGCTCCTTGACCGCCCAGGCGACCAGCGCGAACGAGGCGAAGGCCGGGATCACCGCGATCCAGAACACGAAAGTGATGCTTGAGGTGACGAACAACAAAAGGCCGATCGCCAAGAGCGGTCCGAGAAACGCGCCGACGGTGTCGAGCGCCTGGCGCAGACCGTAGCTGGCGCCATGCAAATGCGGCGGTGTGAGATCGGCAATCAGCGCGTCGCGCGGCGCGCCGCGGATGCCCTTGCCGATCCGGTCGACGAAACGCGCACCCACGATCCAGCCGAGATCTGGCGCAAGCGGAAAAATGGGCTTGGTGAAGGCCGCCAGGCCATAGCCGATGACGGCAAGCAGCTTCCTGCGGCCGAGCCAGTCGCTGAGCGCGCCGGAAAAGATCCGCACGATCATCGCGGTCGCTTCAGCGATACCCTCGATCACGCCGACCACGAGCATCGAAGCGCCGAGCACGGTCACCAGATAGACGGGCAAGAGCGCGTGGATCATCTCCGAAGAGACGTCCATGAGCAGGCTGACGAAGCCGAGCACCCAGACGCCGCTGGGAATTTCCTTGAGGCGCGCAGAGATCATACGGGTGACGCTGGGGAGGTTATTGGCGACATCATGCTCGGCGCGCCTTTCCTGACTTGCTTGCCTTGGTGCCTTTTCGGCCGCGGTGCGCGGTCGGTTGACGTTCCGCCAGAACTTTGTCGATGCGACGCCGATCGAGGTCAATGATTTCGAGCCGCCAGCCGGTCACAACGACCGACTCGCCGACTTCCGGGATCCGCCCAAACTCGGCCAGCAGGAAGCCCGCAAGCGTGTGGTAGTCGCGATCCGTCGGCAGCTCGATGCCGAGAATCTCGCCCATTTCATCGACCGCGATGTCGCCGTCGAGCAGCCATGTGCCGTCGGCCCGGCGTTTGGCCTTGGTCTCCGCCGGCTCGTCGGCTTCCCGGAATGCACCCGCAATCGCTTTCAGAATATCCGCGGTGGTCACAACTCCCTCGAAGTGCCCGTATTCGTCGTGGACGAGCGCCATGTGCACGGCGGAGTTCTTCAACACGTCGAGCACGTCGAGGGCCTCGATCGTGTCGAGAACGATCGGGGCGGGCTGGACGAAATTTCGCGGGTCGACCTCCTCGCCGGCAAGATACGCGCGCAGTAAGTCCTTGGCCTGGATGATTCCGACCACTTTATCAGGATCACCGCGATAGACCGGCAGGCGCGAATGCACCGAGCGCAAGAACTGCGCGCGAATTACCTCGGGCTCCTCCTCCAGATCGATCGTGTCTACTTCACGCCGCGGCGTCATCACCGCTCGCACGGATCGGTCGCCGAGGCGCATGACGCCGGCGATCATCGATTGCTCCTCGGGTTCGATCACGCCCGAGCGTTCGGCTTCAGCAATCAAGCTATGGATTTCCTCGTCGGTGATCGCGGACTCCGGGCGCGGCGGGACGCGCAGCAGCCAAAGAACGGCGCGCGAAGAGGCATCGAGGAAGCTCACTGCCGGCGAGCCAATGCGCGCCACCGCAGTCATCGTCGGCGATACCAGACAGGCAAACCGCTCCGGGTCGCGCAGCGCGAGCTGCTTGGGCACGAGCTCGCCGACGATCACCGATAGGTAGGTGATGAGAATGACGATGATGCCGACGCCGATTGGTTCCGCCTGGCCGCCAGGCACTCCGAGCTCCACCAACACGTTGGCAAGGCGCAAGCCGAGCGTTGCCCCGGAGAGCGCGCCAGCGAGCACGCCCACCAGCGTAATGCCGATCTGGACCGAGGACAGGAACCGGCCCGGATCGCTCGCCAGCGCCAAGGCCCGACGCGCGCCGATCCTCCCTTGTTCGACCATGGTCCTGAGACGCGAACGGCGCGAGGAGACAATCGCGAGTTCGGAGAGCGCGAGCAGTCCGTTCAGTAGGATCAGTGCAAAGATGACGAGGAGTTCGAGGGCGAGCATGGCTTCGCGGGCGTGCGGGACGACTGCTCCAGCATCCGGCCGGCTCCCCTCCTTCTAGAAATCGGGACCATCCTGCACAGCGGCGGGCGGCGGGTCCAGCCCGCCTGCGCTCAATCGCCCGGCTTCCAGGCCTGATAGTCGCCGGTGACGCGCGGGCGCTTGCCGCGGCCGAGCGTCGAACCCGGCGGGCGATAGGCGGCGGGCGTACCGGTCATGTTCGGGATGTGCGCTTTTTCCCAAGCGTGCGGCGTGTAGGATTCTTTCGTGGGCGGCACGTCGACGGTGTGATGCAGCCAGCCGTGCCAGTCGGGCGTCACCTTGGAAGCATCGGCGACGCCGCTATAGATCACCCAGCGCCGCTCGAAGCCGAGCTTGGGGTCGATCGCGCCGCCGCGCGTGCGGAAATAGCGATTGCCGAAGGGATCGTCGCCGACGAACTCGCCCTTGCGCCAAGTCCAGAACTGGGTGCCGAGCGTGGTGCCGTTCCACCAAGTGAAGAAGCGGAGCAGAAAGTTTTGCATCGCGCGATCCGAAGTAGCGCGCGGAACTTAGGGATCGGCCCTGCCCCTGTAAAGCGGAACGCCGTACGCAATTTTCTTCGGCAGGAATTCTTTTCTAAGTGCGACCGGCACGCGAACGTCTTGTCATTACGCGTGCCGCGACCCCTTTACGGTTCGCGCGAATCTCAGTTTGATGACTGCGGTGTGAATGTTTTTCGGCGTCGATTCGCGTGCGAAACGGGACGCCGGGGGCCGAAGTTTTCCCCGCTATTCCCGCTAGTTACACCATATTTAGGGGTTGGTAACGGCTCTCATACTAGTGCTTGACGGGTGAGCGAGAGTCGTCATAGCGTGAATTTCCGCCCGATGCGGTGTTTGCTGTGTGCACCGGGCGATCCCAAATGTTCGAGGGTAAGGCTGCGCCTGCGGGAAACCATGCCCCCGGCGAATAGAGTGTCTTTCACTCTTGTGGCCAGCAATCTCGAGCGGGGAAAGTACGCCGAAACCGCATGCCGATGTGCGGGACGGTTCCAGGGGGTGCTCGGAGGGGAATCCGGGCCATAAAATGAGGCACCGAGCCGGATTGCTTGGGCCCAGGGGAATGAAAAGAT
>JAYUHJ010000450.1:0-3297 GCA_043767065.1 Hyphomicrobiales bacterium
CATGGCGCAGAACCCGAAGCCGCAGTCGATCGCGATCGTAGCGGCCGACGCCGAATTCGGACGCAATGTCTGCGAAGGCGCGCGTGAGAATTCCAAGAACGCGGGCCTGCGGATCGTCTACGACCGCACCTATCCGCCTTCGACCACCGATTTCGCTCCGATCATACGCGCGATTCAGGCCACCAATCCGGATCTCGTGGTGATCTGCTCCTACCCGCTCGATTCGGTGGGCATGGTGCGCGCGGTCAACGAAATCGGCTTCAAGCCGAAGATGATCGGCGGCGGCATGGTCGGTCTGCAGTTCACCGCGATCAAGATGCAGCTCGGGCCGTTGCTCAACGGCTTCGTCAATTACGATACCTGGCTGCCGGTGAAGACGATGCAGTATCCGGGCGTACTCGAAGTCGTCGCCAAGTATCAGGCGCGTGCCGCGGCGGAAGGCGTCGACCCGCTCGGTTATTACCTGCCGCCCTGGGCCTACGCGTATCTCCAGGTGCTCGAGCAGGCGGTCACCGCCACCAAGAGCCTCGACGACGCCAAACTTGCAGACTACATCAGCAAGAATACGTCGAAGACCGTGATCGGCGACGTGAGATTCGGGCCCGGCGGCGAATGGACCGAAGCCAAGATGCCGCAGATTCAGTATCAGGGCATCAAGGGCAACACGCTCGAAGAGTTCAAGGACATGAGCAGGACGCCGGTGCTTACGCCCGCCAACGTGAAGACCGGCGACGTGATCTACCCCTACGAGAAGGCGAAGTAAGCGCACGAACCCCGGCGATCCGGCTCGGCCCTCCTAACGAGAGCCGCGGCCGGGTCGCCCGGCTCGCGTATTTCCATTATATTGGTCGTCCGACCGAGCAGAATGCCGGGGAGAGCGCCATGTCCTACGTCACCGAACAAAATCTCACCGATATCGCGATCGAGCGCTGGAAGAATATTCCAGACCCGCGTCTGCGCCAGGTCATGACCGCGGCGATCAAGCATCTGCACGCGTTCGTGCGCGAGATCGAGCCGACCGATGCCGAATGGTTCACTGCGATCGACTGGATCACGCGCATCGGCAAGATGAGCGACGAGAAGCGCCAAGAGGTCATCCTCAGCTCGGACGTGCTGGGTGTCAGCATGCTGGTGAACGCGATCAATAATCGCCTCGCGACCGGCGCCACGCCGAGCACGGTCGAGGGTCCGTTCCATATCCACGACTCGCCGCACATGGCCGACGGCGAAGACATGGCCGACGGCGCGCCGGGCATTGCCTGTTTCGTCACTGGCAAAGTGACCGATCTCGACGGCAAACCGATCGGCGGCGTGGTGCTCGACATCTGGCAGACCGACGGCGAAGGCCTCTACGAGGCCCAGCGGCCGGGCAAGGATCAATATATGCGGGGCGTCTATCGCACCAAGCCGGACGGCTCCTATGTCGTCCACACGGTGGCGCCGATCGGCTACACGATCCCGATGGACGGGCCAGTCGGCGAGCTGATGAAACGCACCAAGATCAGCGAATACCGGCCGGCGCACATTCACTTCTGCCTGGAGGCGCCTGGCTTTCACCGCATCGTCACGCATTTGTTCAAGAAGGGCGACCAGTACATCGCCACCGATGTCGTGTACGGCGTGAAGGAGCCCTTGATCACCGAGTTCGTGAAGAAGCCGGCCGGTGCCAAAGCGCCGAACGGCGAGACGATGAAAGAGCCGTTCTACGAAGTGCACTACGACTTCGTGCTGCAGAAGGCGGCGAAGAAGGCGGAAAAGGCGGCCTAGCCACTAAAGCGCACCGAGGCCTTTTCCCTCTCCCCGTTTACGGGGAGAGGGTGGCGAGTCCGCCGTAGCGCGAAGCGCAAAGGCGCGGCGAGCCGGGTGAGGGGGCGTCGCGGTCACGAAACAACTTGAACACCCCATCACCCGGCTTCCTCCCCCGATCAAGTCGGGGGTCGGAAGCCGACCTCTCCCCGCAAGCGGGGAGAGGTGAAAGAGTTTTAGCGCCCCGCGTAAGTGATGAACTCGAGCAGCGATCCGTCCGGGTCGCGGAAATAGACGCTGATCCCCTTGCCGCGCGCGCCGAAGCGCTCGACCGGGCCGAGTTCGGGCTTCACCCCGTGCTTCTCCAGATGCGCGATGGCGTCCTCGATCGCACCTTGCCACTCGAAGCAAATGTCGCTGTTGCCGGGCATGACCGGAAGCTTCGCCACCGGGTTTCCGACCGCGCCGGGCCCATGCAGGTTGAGCTGCTGGCCGCCGAAGCGATAGGCCCAACCGCGGCTGGTCTTCACCAGCTCGGCGCCGAGCACGTCGCGATAGAACGGGTTCGAGCGCTCCCAATCGGAGACGTGCACGACACAGTGGTCGAAACGGATGCGGGCCATCGTCAGGCCGCCGGCAGGTCGATGCGGGTGACGTTGTCGTAGAGGCGCTTCTCCAACGCCACCTTGTCGATCTGATGCACGCTGCCGGAGCCGGCGAGATCAAGCGCGTGTGCCGCGGCTGCGCCCATGGCGATGCACGGCCCCATCACACGCACGCTCGATAGCGCTGCCGCATCGCCGTCGATGCAGCGTCCGGCGGCGACAAGGTTATCCACGTCGGGCGGGGTGAGGCTGCCGAGCGGGACATAATGCATATGATCGGCGCCGAACTGCTCCCACACATAACCCTCGCGCTCATGCAATTCGATCGGCCAAGCGGTACGGGCGATCGTGTCGGGGAAGCGAATGCCGTTCTTTACCTCGTCCACGGTCAAATGATGCCGGCCGACGATCCAGCGGGTCTGGCGGATGCCGAGCGCGCCATAGGCGCGCACCCGCACATTGCCGAAGGCCTTCGGATATTCGCTCTTCAACATGTGCACGACCTTGTCGGCCTGGGCCTTGCCTTCGATCGATTTCAGGGTGGCGCCGACCGGATCGAGCGGGGTCTCGACATGCGTCATGTTCACCAGCGCGGTGCCGCGGCCCGGAAACGCGAAGGCGAAGCCGTCCTGCCGCACCAGGCCGTATTTGCCAATCACCTTCTTCTGGTGCTCGGCGAGTTCCTCGCGCGAAGGGATGTTCGCCTCGTCGATATTCTCGAGCACGACCATCTGTGTCCCGTAGATCGCGCCCTCTTCCGCCTCCTGGCACGGCAGGCCCGCGAGCCAAGTGAGCGCGGCGTCACCGGAAGCATCGACGAAGCCGGTCGCGGAAATTTTGACGTCGCCATAGCGGGTAGCGAGATCGAGCTCCTTGATGCGGCGGCCGTCGCGCGCGACGCTGCGCATCACTGCGCCGGTGATCGGCTTGACGCCGGCCTTCATCA
>JAYUHJ010000451.1:0-18244 GCA_043767065.1 Hyphomicrobiales bacterium
AAGCGCCCGACCGCAAAACAGCTCGAAAGAATGGCGGAGCCCTGGCGGCCCTGGCGCGCCGTGGCGGCACGGCTGCTGTGGTCTTACTATCGCGCGGTGAAGAAGCGCGAGGGGGTTCTGGGGAAAGCTTGATATGAGGAGCTTTGCGGAAATGTCATGAAGGCGATCTATCGTTTCGATGGAGCAGAGAATGAATTCAGCATTGAACAGTCAACAAATCGATTTTTTCGTTCACCGCGATAAATTGCAGGCGAGCGAATTCACGGCTCGGCTGTTGGCTAAGGCTGACTTGCCGGATCGTTCGTTACTTTTAAAAGTTGATCGCTTTGCTTTCACTGCAAACAACATCACCTACGCGATACTCGGCGAGCAGCAGAAGTATTGGAATTTTTTCCCGGCGCCGGACGGTCTGGGCAGCATTCCTGTATGGGGCTTCGGCGAAGTGTTGCGTTCGCGCAATCCGGCGATTTCCGAGGGCGAGCTGATCTTCGGCTATTTCCCGATGTCGACCCATGCGGTGCTTGCGCCCGCGAAAGTAAGCGAGCGGGGTTTCGTCGAGGGTTCGGCGCACCGGCAGGAACTGCCGCCGGTTTACAATAACTACGCGCGGGTGACGAACGATCCCGCGTTCGCGGGGCGTCAAGGCGACTACCAGGCGCTGGTTCGCCCGGTCTATATGCTTTCGTTTTTAGTCGATGACCATCTAGCCGAAAACGAATTCTTCGGGGCGCGCGTAGTTTTGCTCACTTCTGCTTCGAGCAAGACAGCGATCGGTCTGGCGCATCTTCTCCACCTGAGAAGGCAGGTCGAAGTGATCGGCCTCACTTCGGCGGGCAACAAAGCTTTCGTCGAAAGCCTTGGCTGCTATCACCGCGTCGTCACCTACGACGACCTCTCGCCGCTCGACGCGAAACTGCCGGCGGCGGTGGTCGATATGGCGGGCAACGCGAAGCTGCGCGCCACGATCCATAATCTTTTCCGTGACAACTTGAAATGCAGTTGCCTCGTTGGCTTTACGCATCACGAGGATCTCGAACACAATAGCGAACCGTTGCCCGGCGCGAAGCCCCAATTTTTCTCCGCACCGGATCAGATTCGCAAGCGCGCGAAGGATTGGGGGCCGGGTGGCGTCGGGAAGCGTTTCTCGGTGGCGTGGACAAGCGTCGCGGGCCTGCTCGAACATTCGTTCAAAATCGTCCACGGCAAAGGAAGGGCCGCGGTGCAGGCGGTTTATCGTGAAACGCTCGCGGGCAAGGCGAAGCCGAACGAGGGGCATATTTTGTCGCTTTGGGACTAAAGCAAAGTCCGGGTAGAACGAAGGCCGATCGCCACTGCTCCCCGTCCAAATCAAATCTCGATAAGAGAACCCAATGGCCCTCGACGGTCCGCGCATCGAGCCGCGCTCAGGGAACGCGCGCCAGCTCGTGGTCTTCCTCCACGGCTACGGCGCCGACGGTAACGATCTGATCGCGCTCGGCCAGGAATGGCAACCACTGTTGCCCGATGCCGCCTTCGTCTCGCCGAACGCGCCGGAGCTTTGCGCCGGCGCGCCCATGGGCCGGCAATGGTTCGAGCTCACCTCCCGTGATCTTGGCGAGCGCTGGCGCGGTGTGAACAAGGCCGCACCTTTGCTCGACGCATTCCTCGACGCGGAGCTCGCGCGCCGCTCACTGCCCGGCAGCGCGCTCGCGCTCGTCGGCTTCAGCCAGGGCAGCATGATGGCGCTGCATGTGGGGCTTCGGCGCGCGCTCTCACCGGCTGCGATCGTTGGATATTCCGGCCTCTACGTGACGCCCGAGGGCAAGGACGGCCCCGCGCGCGTACAAGCCGAAATCCGATCAAAGCCTCCGGTGCTCCTGGTGCACGGCGACCGCGACGACCTGATCCCGCCGCAGGCCTTGTTCATCTCGGCCAACGCACTTGCCGCCGCGGAAGTCCCGGTCGAATGGCATCTTTCGCAGGGCCTGGGCCACGGCATCGACGGCGAGGGCCTGCGCCACGGCGGGCATTTCCTCGCCCGCGCCTTGCGTGTGCCGCGCTGAGACAAGCTGGCGCGCTTCACAAGACTGACGCCGAGTCGCTATATTGGGGGTAACGAGACACCCGGGTCCGAACCGGGTTCAGGCACAGGGAGTTGTCGTTGACGGTTGCGGTTTCGCCGGGCGCTTGGCCAGCACTCGTGCTGAATGCGGACTACAGGCCGCTCAGCTACTACCCGCTCTCGGTGTGGGCGTGGCAGGACTCGATCAAGGCGGTGTTCCTCGATCGCGTGGTTCCGGTCGCCCATTACGATCGCGCGGTGCGCAGCCCCAGCATCGAGATCCAGCTGCCGAGCGTCGTGTCGCTCAAGACCTACATCCGCCCGGCACGCAATCCGGCGTTCACGCGATTCAACGTGTTCCTGCGCGACCGCTTTGCTTGCCAGTATTGCGGCTCACGCGACGACCTGACCTTCGATCATCTGGTGCCGCGCTCGCGTGGCGGCCACACCACATGGGAGAACGTGGTCACCGCCTGTTCGGGCTGCAATTTGCTGAAGGGCGGCCTCTCCACGCGCGACGCCGGCATGTGGCCCTCGCACATGCCCTATCAGCCGTCGGTCAACGACCTGCACCGGAACGGCCGGCTGTTTCCGCCGAACTACCTGCACCAGAGCTGGCTCGACTATCTCTACTGGGATACCGAGCTCGAGCCGTAGGCCGTGCGCGCGGCGATCCACGCCAGCACGCCCGCGATCAACGCGTTGTAGCCGGCCAGCGAAATCCCGAGCCAGCGCCACGCCGCTTCGTCGCAGGAGACGAAGGGGGTTGGATTCTTGAGCGCGTCGAGAATATTGCCCGATGGCGCCGGAGCGACTCCGGCGCAGGTGCCCGGGCCCGGCCAAAATCCCCATTCGATGCCAGCGTGATAGACGCCGAGTCCGGCGCCGATGCCGAGCACGACCGCGAGCGCGATGAACCCCGCGCGCGTCGTCCGTTCGCGTGACGGGTCGCGCGCGAGAAATCCGACCACCAGCGCAAGCGGCACCGCGACGTAATAAGGCACGCGCTGATCGAGGCAGAGCGGGCAGGGCGCCAAGCCCAGCGCGAGCTCGAAGAACCACGCACCGGCGAGCGTTGCCGCCGCTATCGTGGCGATCGCGAACGCGACGCCCGCGCGTGCCGGATTCATGAATCTTGTCGCTTTCGCCATGGCGGCGCGGCATAGCCGCTCTGCCCACAACTGTCCAATCTCACCGCTCCCCGCTATGATTGGGCAGAGCCCCCGTGGCGGAATTGGTAGACGCGCCTGACTCAAAATCAGGTTGTCGCAAGGCAGTGCCCGTTCGACTCGGGCCGGGGGCACCAATCCGATTTCCGTTCTATTGCCATGGCAAATGTGACCCCCTATCGTAATCGGCGGGCAGGGCTCGATTATCGAGCGCAATCAATCGGGTAGTCGGAGTCGCGGACAACGCGGCCGGACTTCCAGGGAGGACGAACATGTCTAACGCCGCAGCGCGCGACGATCAGGTGGCATTCGCCAAAAGGCCGGAGACCATCGGCAAAGTCAGCGCTTCCAAGCCGATGAACGGCAAGGAGTTTCTCGAGTCGCTACGCGACGGCCGCGAGATCTACATCTATGGCGAGCGCGTCAAGGACGTCACCACGCATCCGGCGTTCCGCAACACCGCGCGCATGGTTGCCCGCCTGTACGATGCGCTGCACGACCCCAAGCACAAGTCGAAGCTGTGCGTGCCGACCGATACCGGCAACGGCGGCTATACGCATGCCTATTTCAAGGCGCCGAAGAATGTCGCGGAGTCGGTCGCCGGCCGCGACGCCATCGCTGAATGGGCGCGTCTCGGCTATGGCTGGATGGGCCGCGCGCCCGATTACAAGGCCGCTTTCCTCGGCACGCTGGGCGCCAATTCCGACTTCTACGATCCGTGGCAGGAAAACGCGAAGCGCTGGTACAAGTACAGCCAGGAGCGCGTCCCCTTCGTCAACCACGCCATCATCCATCCGCCGGTCGACCGCAATCTGCCGCCGCAGGAAGTCGGCGACGTCTATTGCCATGTCGAGAAGGAAACCGACGCTGGCATCATCGTCTCCGGCGCCAAGGTGGTGGCCACCGGATCGGTGCTGACCAACTATACCTTTGTCGCGCACCACGGCTTGATCCCGGTCGGCGACAAGAATTTCGCAGCGATCTTCATGATCCCCACCAACGCGCCGGGCGTGAAGCTGATCTGCCGCGCCTCTTACGAGATGACTTCGACGGCGATGGGTAGCCCGTTCGACTATCCGCTTTCGTCCAGGCTCGACGAGAACGACGCCGTGTTCATCATGGACAAGGTGCTGGTGCCCTGGGAGAACGTGTTCTGCTACGGCGACGTCGCCAAGGCCAACAACTTCTTCCCGATGACCGGCTTTCTGCCGCGCGCGCTGCTGCACGGCTGTACGCGCCTTGCCGTCAAGCTCGACTTCATCGCCGGCCTGCTGCTGAAAGCCGTCGAGGCGTCGGGCAGCAAGGATTTTCGCGGCGTTCAGGCCAACGTCGGCGAGGTTCTGGTGTGGCGCAATCTGTTCTGGGGCCTCTCCGAGGCGATGGTGCGCAACCCGAAGCCTTGGATCGGCGAGTACCTGTTGCCGGATATCGAGCCGGCGGGTGCCTACCAGATCACGTCCACGATGGCCTACTCGAAAGTGAAGTACATCATCGAACAGACCGTGGCCTCGGGCCTGATCTATCTCAACTCATCGGCCCGCGACTTCAAGAACCCGGATATTCGCAAGTATCTCGACAAATACTATCGCGGCTCGAACGGCTATGACGCCGTCAGCCGCGTGAAACTCCTGAAGCTGCTGTGGGACTCGATCGGCACCGAATTTGGCGGCCGGCACGAACTCTATGAGATCAATTACGGCGGATCGACCGAGGAGATCCGCCGCTACGTGTTGTTCGGGGCGCAGGCGATGGGCGTCACCGACAAGCTCAAGGGCTTCGCCGAGCAGTGCCTGGCCGAATACGATCTCGACGGCTGGAAGGTGCCTGACCTACAGGACCCGGACGAGCTCAGCTACCACGTGATGCGCGGCGCCAAGCAATAGGCGTCGCTCAGCGCTTTTCGATCGTGCGTGCCGCCGGATTGAAGAAACCGCCGCTGGCCGCGCTGGCGTCGGCTTTCGGGGCCGACGGGGCATCCTGCTTCGGGCTGGCCGCTGCAGGAGTTGCGGCCTGGACCGGCCGCGGCGCGACCGAGCGCGCATAGGGGTTGAAGAACCCGCCACCAGAGTAAACGCTTTGCAAACCACTGACCATTTTACGCTCCTCGTCCGGGCCTACAGGGCCCTGATCCCTGAAAACCGTACGCGCGAATGGGTTAATAAATCCACCTTCGTGCAGGTCTCCTCCGGCGCGGGGCGTTGCGGCTGGAACTGATGCGGGCTTCACGGCCGGCTTGTGCTCGCGGCCGAGATAGGCCTGTTGGATTACCTCATCCTCTTGGATTTCCGCCGGCGTGCCTGAGCTGTGGATGCGGCCGTTTTCCAGCACATAGACATAATCCGCGAGCCGCAGGCTCTGGTGCGCATTTTGCTCGACCAGCAGCACGGCTTGTCCGGTCTCGGTGATCTTGCGCAGCGCCGCGAACAGATCCTTCACCAGCCGCGGGCTCAGGCCGAGCGACGGTTCGTCCAGCAGCAGAATCTTCGGCTCCGACATCAGCGCGCGCGCGATCGCAACCATCTGCTGCTCGCCGCCGCTCATGGTCTTGGCCACCTGGCCGCGTCGCTCGGCGAGCTTGGGGAACAGCCCGAACAGCCGCTCCAGGCGCTCCGCCTCGTGCCCGCGCGCGTGTTCGGTATAGGCGCCGAGCTTGAGGTTTTCCTCGACCGTCATCTCGCCGAACAGCCGGCGGCCCTCGGGCACCAGTGCGATGCCGGCGGCGACGATCTCGTGCGGCGCGCGCCCCTCGATCGGCCGGCCCTCGAACATGATGCGCCCGCCCGGCATCGGCGGCACCAGGCCCGAGATCGTCTTCAAGAGCGTGGTCTTGCCGGCGCCGTTGGCGCCGAGGATGACGGTGGTGCGGCCGGCCAAGGCCTCGAGCGTCACCTGCTGCAGCGCCTCGTGCTTGCCGTAAGCGACGCTGATCCGCTCAAGCCGCAGCATCGTCGACTCCGAGATAGGCTTCCATCACCTTGGGGTCCGAGAGCACCGCCTCCGAAGTTCCCTCGGCGATCTTCTCGCCCGCGTTCATCACCACGACATGGTCGCACAGCGCGCGGATCGCCTCCATCACGTGCTCGACCATCACGATGGTGATGCCTTCGGCCGCAATCTGGCGGATCAGGCCGATGCCGATCTTAAGCTCGGTCGGGTTCAGCCCCGCGAGCCATTCATCGAGCAGGAGAAGCTGCGGCCGCGTCGCGAGCGCGCGCGCGAGCTCGACCCGCTTCTGGTCGATATAGGTCAGCTGCGAGCCGAACATTCCGGCGTGGCGCGCGAGTCCGACCCGTTCGATCAGTACGTCGGCCTCCTGCGCCGCGTGCCCCGGCGAGGTCGGATCGCTGCCGAACATGCGGCCGACCATGACGTTTTCGCGCGTGGTCATGTGCGGCAGCACGCGCACCAGCTGGAACGTGCGCGCAATCCGCGCGCGGCAGACCTGGAACGATTGCAAGCCGATCAATTCCTTGCCGCGGAACAGGATCGCGCCGCTGTCGGGCGCGAACTCCGCGGTAATGAGATTGAGCACCGTGGTCTTGCCCGAACCGTTCGGGCCGATCAGGCCGAAGATCTTTCCTTGCGGAATATCCACGGAAAAATCGCGCACGGCGACCAGACCGCCGAATGCCTTGCGCAATCCGCGAATGCTGAGGAGGATTTCGCCGGAACCCGCCATCAGTGCGCTCTCGCCTTGGTCTGCTCTGCCCACCAAGCGTGGTAAAGCCGCTCAAGCAGCCGTGTGATACCACCCGGCAGGAAATACACGATCACCACGAAGCACAGGCCGAGTGCGATGCTGAAATGGTGCGGGAAAGTGCCGGCAAGCAAATCGGAGAGCAGCACGAGCGGAATCGCACCGACCGCCGGCCCCCAGGCGCGGCCCGCGCCTCCGAGCAGCGCGGCGATCAACACCTGAAAGGACCACGAGTTGTTGAAGGCTATGCTCGCATCGATATAGGGATAGCGCAGCGCCAGCACCGCGCCGACCAAAGCCATCACCGACGCGGAGAGCGCGAAGCAGAGCACTTTGACGCGGGTGGTGTTGACGCCGGTATGGCGCGCCACCGTTTCGTCCTCGCCGATGGCGCGCAAGGCGAAGCCGAGACGAATCTTGCTCACGTACCAGCTTCCGACGATGGTGATCAGGGCGACCGCCAGCAGCGTCTCGTAGATATTCACATTGGGCACGTCGGTGAAAATGTACCGTGAGGTCGTCTTGTTGATATTTATCTCCCACCAGTTGATGACCTGATGGATGAGCTCCGTGAGGCCGAACGTAAAAACCACGAAATACACGCCGCGCAGGCGCAGGGTGGAGAGGCCGATGACGGCGGCCACCAGGAATCCCACGATCGCCGCGGCCGCCAAGGCGACGGGAATCGGGACATAGACGTGCGTGATGGCCAGCGCGTAGATGCCGATGCCGAAGAACGAGGCGGTGGCGAGCGAGATATAGCGCGTCGCGCCCGAGAAAAAAGCCCATGCGGTCGCGAGCGCGATGTTCGCGTACAGAACGATAAACACCGAGATCACGTAGTTCGAAGCGAACATCGGCAGCAGCGCGAGCGCGATCGTGCCCAGCGCCATCAACGCGGCGATCCGCCAGTTTTTCTGGAGCAGCTCAAGCACGGGTGAATAGTCCGGTTGGCCGCACCAGAAGGATGACCATGAACAGCGCGAAATTGATGGCGATCGTCAGCGAGGGGTCGATCAGATAGCCGCCGAGCGATTCCACCACGCCGAGCAGAAGGCCGGCTGCGAGCGTGCCCGTCACGCGGCCGACGCCGGCCATGATCACGACGATAAGCGCTTTCAGGGTGTATTCGACGCCGCTGGTGGCGCTGAAGGAGATGAACGTGCTCACCAGCATGCCGGAAGTGGCCGCAAGCGCGCCCCCGGCCGCGAACGTGAGTGCGGAAAACCGCCGCACGTCGATGCCGACCAGACCCGCAGCGACCGGGTCGATCGTGATCGCCCGCAACGCCGCGCCGAAGCGGGTGTAGCGCAAGAGCAGGAACAGCGCGAAAGCGATCGCGCAGGCGCCGAGGAATGCGAACAGCCGGTTCAGTGCGACGGTCGCGCCCAGTACGTTCACGGGCACCGCGAGGAAGCTATAGCCGCGCAGGTCACCGCTCCAATTGACCAGCGCCAACCCCTGAAACACGAAGAAAAGGCCGAAGGTGACGAGCACGACGTCGGCGTCGAGCGCATCCTGGTCCGGCGCGCGGCGGATCAGAGGAATCATCAAGTACTGATAGATCAGCCAGTTGATCACGAAGGCGATCGGAATGCTGACAAAGAGGCTCAGGATCGGGTTGAGCTTCCACAGCATGATCGTGAAGAAAGCGGTGAACGCACCGCCCAGGAAGAACTCGCCATAGGACAAGTTCAGAATACGCGCGACGCCGTATTGCAGGTTCAGGCCAAGCGCGATCAGCCCGTACATCCCACCGAGCAGCAGGCCGCCGAGAAAGACTTCGAACAGGATCACGCTTTCCCTCGAACAAAGAAAAGGGTCAGGCCGAATTGCTCGGCCTGACCCGGTACTTAGTCGACTATCACTGGTCCGTCACGCCCACGCGGGCTTCGGGAACTGCACCGGCTTGGCGCCGGCCTTGTTCGTCGGGAAGACCGCGACCAATTCACCGTTCTGCCACTGGCCGACTGCCCAGGGGCTTGCGTTGCGCTGGTTCGGATAGCTGAGGTCGCCCCAGATGGTCTTGAACGTGCTGCTCGCCATCACGTCGCGGATCTTCTTGCGGTCGATCTCACCGACCGCCTCGATCGCCTGCTGCGTGAACTGAAGCGCTGAGTACACGCTGATCGCGCCGGCCTCGGACGGGCGATTGAACATGGCCTGGTGGTCCTTGTTGTATTCGGCGATGCCCGGCGTGCCCGGATCGTAAGCGCCATAGGTCAGGATGCCGTTGATGCCGGCGCCGTACTTGCCCTTGAAGCCGGGGAACACGCCGCCGATCGCCACGTACATGAGTTGCGGGTTGAAGCCCACGATCTTGCACTGCTCGGGCAGCATGAAGGTGTCCGGCGGATAGCTGAAGGCGAGGAACGCTTCGGGGGTAGCCGCCATCACTTCACGGATCAGCGGCTGCAGGTCCGCGGCGCCGAACGGATAGCTCTTGGTGAACACCACATCGAGCCCGGCCTTCTTCGCCGCATCGACGAACCCTGCGTTCATTTCCACTCCGTACTCCACGGCGGGATGGATCGTGGCGACTCTGCCTTTGAGTTTCCCGTCCTTCTTCAGCCCGGCGATGTACTGAGCGATCGGCTGTGTCGCCTCGTTGGGCTGCACGATCTGCCAGAACGCGTAGGGCAGCCGCGACCCCAGATCGTAGGTCTTGGTCGTCGTGGCCGTCGTCATGATCACCGGATACTCGTACTTGTTGATGATCGGCGCCGACGCCAGGTTCATGTGCGTGGCATAGGGGCCCAGGATCATGTCCACCTTGTCCTGCTGGACCAGGCGGTCGGTGAGCTTGAGCAGTTCATCCGGCTTGCCCTGATCGTCGTAGCCGATCAGCTCGACCGGGACCTTCTTGTTGAACTTCTTCAGTGCGATGCCGCCGGCATCGTTCGTGCGCTTGGTCCACAGCTTGTACTGCGAAACAGTGGTCGATTCCGCGCCGGGTCCGAGCGGGCCGGACAGGGTGATTGCGTAGCCGAAGCGAAGCTTGTCGGGCGCCGCTTGGGCCTGCGCGTAGGTCTTGGGCAACGTCGCAGCGCCGACTACCGCGGCACTGCCTTTCACGAAAGTCCTTCTATCCATCGTAGTTTCCTCCCGGGTAAATTTGACTGTTGAACGGCGAAGCTCGTCAGCCTCACCGGCCTTGCTTCTTTAGCTCATGAACTTGGAGACTGCTTCTACCGCTTCCGGTTTCTCCATGTGCACGAGATGTCCCGCGCCCTTGAAAATCTTGATGTCGGCGCCGGGGATGAATTTCCGCCAAGTCTCCGCCTGCTGCACGGGGATGATCTTATCCTCGTCGCCCCAGACGATCAGCGTCGGATTCTTGACCCGATGCAGGTAGCGCATGAATTTCGGATCGCCCGGATGCTCCCACAGCAGCCGCGCCACGGTCGCCGCCTCGCGGTAGCGGTCGCCGATGAAGTCGAGATCGGGCTTCTCCGGCAGATATTTCTTGATGGCGTCGAAGTTCGACACCAGCAGGCCGATCACCTGCTCGCCCGGCACCGCCAGGATGTCCATCATCGGATGCTTGGCATCGAGCATTCCAGCCGGCGCGATCAGCGCGAGCTTCTTGATGCGGTGCCCGTGCTCGGAGGCGAATTTCGCCGCCAGGTACCCGCCGAGCGAGAGGCCGCACAGATTGAACCGGTCGAGCTTCAGGATGTCGAACAGCTCGAGGTAATGCATGACGTAGTCGTGCAGGTCGGTGAACGTCGGATCGTCGCCCGACTCGCCGAATCCCGGATGATAAGGAATGATCACCCGGAATTTTTCCGCCCACGGTTCGAGGAAGTCGAACTTGCCGGCGGCTTCGGCCGCGGTACCGGCGCCGTGGAAAAACACCAGCGGCTCGCCGCTGCCTGCGGAATAGACAGCCGTCTTCACCCCGTCGACGGTGTAGCTCTCACGCGTGAATTTCGGCATTGCGATTTCCCTTCCGCCTTACTCGGCCGCGATGCGCATCGGCGCACGCGACTTAGAACGCAACTTTGGCATCACCTCTTCCGCGAAAATGGTCAGGTTCTTCACGGTCTTCCAGTGCGGCATGTCGGAAACGTGCATCACTGAGTTGATGTGAGTGGTCTTCATCCGGTGCGACCACTCGCCGATTTGGTTCGCGACATTCTCGGGCGAGCCGACCGCGACGAAGGATGACTTCTTGATCGCGTCGAAATCGAAGCCGCCATGCAGCTTGTCGGCCATCGCGGCGCGTATCTTCAACTGCTCGACCGAAAGATAGCCGGGCGGCGCGAGGAATTGCGGCGTGGTGCGCGTGAAGTCCTCGAAGAAGCGCTGCAGGTGTCCGATATATTCCTGCTCCGCGCGCTCCTGCGTCTCCGCCACGTAGACGAATGACATGAGCGGAAGCTGGTCCGGCCGCATCGTATGGCCGTAATGCGCGGCACGGGTGCGTAGTGTCTCGTTCAGTTCGGCGGCGCGCTGCTGCGTTACGAACACCGACGCGTAGCCGAAACCGAGTTCGGCCGCGATCTCGATCGTCTCCGGGCTGCCGGTGCCGACGATGTAGCAGGGCGGATGCGGGCGCTGATAGGGCCGCGGCCACGGATTGAGGAAGCGGTAGGTATAGAATTGTCCGTAGTGCGTGGTGGGCCCGTCCTCGGTCCAGGCCTGCAGGATGATCTTGAGCGACTCCTTGAATTTCTCGCGCGCGGTCGCCGGGTTGACCGGGTTCGACCAGTATTCCATGCCGGTGCCGAGCGGGAAGGCGACCTCGAGCCGTCCTTTCGAAAGAACGTCGAGCACCGCGTATTCCTCGGCCAGCCGGTTCGGCAACATGAAATTGGGCGGCGTGCCCCACACGCAAATCTTGCAGTTCTTGGTCTGCGGGATGAGCGCCGCCGCGATCAGGTTCGGCGTCGGCATCATGCTGTAGGCGGAATTGTGATGCTCGTTGACGACGATCGCGTCGTAGCCGAGCTTGTCGGCGAGCACGAGCTCCGACAGATAGCGCTGATAGAGATCGTGGCCCTTCTCCGGGTCGTAGAACTTGTTCGGGAAATTGACCCAGACCGATTTGAATTCCTTATGGTTCTCCGGCAGGTGCACATACGGCATGAAGTGCATCGCGTTGAACCGGAAGTTTCCGTCCATCATCCGCTCCCTTGAACCTTCTGATTGCGCGCCGCTGGGCGGAACGCGCGCTGCATTTCCAAGCATGCGCCGACGGTGCCCGCCGCCGGCTAGATCCGATCGGTCCCTTTTTCCCGCTGAAGAGCCGCAGCGCGCACGCCCCGCGGGTCTCCTCCCATTTTTTCTAATCGTTGGAAGTCATTGTAGAAATTAGCAAAGGAGCAAGTCAACGGAGCCGGGCGGTACCGGGTCGGGTTTTGTTGGTTGAATGTTTGTAGGGCTGGTTAAGGGCCGCCGCAGTGCGGCCCACGCAGCCTGCCCACCCGCTTGCCGCAGCGTGGCGCGGCTCAAATCAGCCAGAAGGCGGCCGCAAAGCCGGCCACGAACAACGCGAGGAAGGCGAGCGCGAACCACTCTAACCGCCTTTCGATGAACTCACGCGCCGGCGGGCCCCAGACATAGACCAGCCCCGCCACCAGGTAGAAGCGCGCGCCTCGGGTAATGATCGACAGCACCACGAACCAGAACAGGTCATAGCTGGCAAAGCCCGACGTGATGGTCACGACCTTGTATGGAATAGGGGTAAGGCCTTTGATCAGAATGATCCAATGGCCCCATTCCGCATAGGCGGTGCGGAACTGTTCCGCCGTCTGGTCATAGCCATAGAGCTGGATGATGGAACGGCCGACCGTGTCGTAGAGCACCGCCCCGATGGCATAGCCCAGCAGCCCACCGAATACGGACGCGATAGTGCAGATTCCCGCATAGAACCAAGCGCGCTCCCGGCGCGCCAGGCACATCGGGATCAGCATCACGTCGGGCGGGATCGGGAAAAACGAACTCTCGGCAAACGAGACCGCAGCCAGCGCATACGTCGCAGAAGGCCTCTCGGCCAGCGCCAGCACCCAGTTATAGAGGCGGCGCAGCATCCTGGCTTCCGGTTGCGGGCCTATGTCGCTGCGGGAAATCGGGTGCTCAGCGCGCTCGCCGGCGCCGTGCACGTTCGATCGGAACCGGATTCTTGTCGCGGGCGGCGTCGGGCATTCCGCCTTTCGGTATCTTCTCGGCGATGCCCAGAATCTTCTCGCGCCGATCCATCTCGGCCCAGACGTCCTTGGGCTGCACATTGGTCGCAGCCCACAGTACGACCAAATGATAGAGGAGGTCGGCGCTCTCCCGGATCACTTCCTGACGGTTGCCGGCAACCGCATCGAGCGCCACTTCGGCGGCTTCCTCGGCCACTTTCTTGGCGATCTTGCGCTTGCCGGCGCGCAACAGCCGGCCGGTGCGCGAGGTCAGCGGATCCTTGTTGCGGCTCGCGATTACTGCATCGAAGAGTCTGTGAAGCGAATCAGTCATTTAGGCACCATAGGGGGATCGAGTCCCGCCGTGAATCCCCCACCGTTACGCAAGGTTAATCTGTAGCCACTCCGGCTTCGGCCCTCCGAGTGAGCAAATGCCTTCCGGATGTGCATTGGCGTCTTGCCGCGCCTTATGCCGCTTGCCCTCTGGAGCGGCATGGTCTTTGCTGATGACAGAGGGAAGTGGAGGCGCGTTCGAGCCCGGGGAGACTGGAAGCTCGACGTGCGCCTGAAATCACAGGGAGAGTTGTCATGGTAGTCCTGAAGTCTCTCGCGGCCGGCGTTGTGCGCGCCACCGCGGGTGCGATCCTTGCGTCGGTTGCGCTGTTTGCGGCCAGCGCCGTCCAAGCGCAGACGCCGGTCAAGTTCACGCTCGATTGGAAGTTCGAGGGACCGGCTGCGCCCTTCGTGGTGGCGATCGACCGCGGCTATTACAAGGCCGAGGGACTCGACGTGACCATGGACACGGCCGGCGGCTCGCTGGAGCCGTTGAACCGTTTGGCGGCCGGCACCTACGACATCGGCTTCGGCGACATCAACTCGCTGATCAAGTTCCGCGACGCCAATCCGGGCGTGCCGATCAAGGCCATCTTCATGGTCTACAACAAGCCGCCGTTCTCCATCGTCGCGCGCAAGAGCCGCGGCGTGACCAAGCCGAAAGACTTGGAGGGCAAGAAGCTCGGCGCGCCCGCGCCCGATGGCGCATACGCGCAGTGGCCGATTTTCGTGAAGGCCAACAACATCGACGCCGCCAAGGTCACGATCGAGAACGTCGGCTTCCCGGTGCGCGAGCCGATGCTCGCCGCGGGCCAGGTCGACGCCATCACCGGCTTCTCGTTCTCGTCCTACATCAACTTGAAGGACCGCGGTGTCCCGGCCGACGACATCGTCGTGCTGCTGATGGCGGACTACGGCGTCAATCTCTACGGCAACGCGATCATCGTGAACCCGAAGTTCGCCGCCGAAAAGCCGGAGGCCGTCAAAGGCTTCCTGCGCGCCTTCCTCAAGGGCCTCAAGGATACCGTGAAGGACCCGACCAGCGCGGTGGACTCGGTGATCCGCCGCAACGACGTCGCCAAGAAGGACGTCGAGCTCGAGCGGCTGCAGATGGCGCTCAAGGACAACATCCTGACGCCTGAGGTCAAAGCGAACGGTTTCGGCAACGTCGTTCCCGCGCGACTCGACGCGGCGATCGACCAGATCGGGCTCACGTTCAACTTCAAGGCCAAGCCCAAGGCCGGCGACATCTTCGACCCTTCGTTCCTGCCGCCGAACGCCGACCGCTTGATGAACTGAGCAGCGGGCCCGGACGCCGCCCGTGGCCTTCGTCGCGCTCGACGGAGTCAGCCACGCCTACGGCGGGCAGGGCGGTACGCTCGCCGTAGAAGGTCTCACGATCTCCGTTGGCCGCGGAGAATTCGCCGCGGTCGTCGGTCCTTCGGGTTGTGGCAAATCCACGTTGATGAAACTCGCGACCGGGCTGCAATTCCCGTTCAAGGGAACCGTGCGTGTCGCGGGCGAGATCGTGAAGCAGCCGGTCAAGATCGCCGGCATGGCGTTCCAGGCGCCGACGCTGCTGCCTTGGCGCACCACGCTCGAGAATCTGCTGCTGCCGCTCGAGATCGTAGAGCCGCACCGCAGTCAACTCTCGCGCAAGAAAAGCGAATACGTCGCGCGCGCTGAAAAACTTCTGGCGTCGGTCGGCCTCGGCGGCTTCGGTTCGAAATATCCCTGGGAGTTGTCGGGCGGCATGCAGATGCGCGCCTCGCTCTGCCGCGCGCTGATCCACGAGCCCGATCTCTTGATGCTCGACGAGCCGTTCGCGGCGCTCGACGTTTTCACGCGCGAGGAGCTCTGGTGCGTGATCCGCGACCTGCAAGCGGCGCGCAAGATCACCGTCTGTCTCGTGACCCACGATCTGCGCGAGGCCGTATTTCTGGCCGACCGGGTCTTCGTCATGTCGGCGCGGCCGGGCAGGATCGTCGCGGAGCGGCGGGTTGAGCTGGAGCGTCCGCGCGACCTGGAAATCACCTTCACGCCCGAGTTCACCGCGATCGTGCACGAGCTGCGCGAGCATATCGTGAAGGCACGCCAATGAAGCGCTCGCTGGCGATGCGGCTTGCACCGTGGACCTTCACGCTCGCGCTCCTCCTGCTTTGGGAAGGAGCGGTCTATGTTTTCAAGATTCCGCAATTCTTTCTGCCGCCGCCGACCGCGGTCGCCCGCGCGATCTACGATTATTGGCCGGCGATCTACCGCAACTCGCTGATCACGCTCTGGAGCACACTGGTCGGCTTCGGCCTCGCGGTCGGCTTCGGCCTTCTGCTTGGGCTGCTCGTCGGCTGGTCGCGCACGATCTATGCCGGGCTTTACCCACTCATGGTCGGCTTCAACGCGATCCCCAAGGTCGCAGTGGTGCCGATCCTGGTCTTGTGGTTCGGCATCGGCTTCGTGCCGGCGATGCTGACCGCCTTCCTGATCTCGTTCTTCCCGATCGTGGTGAATGTCGCGACCGGGCTCGCCACCATCGAGCCGGAGCTCGAGGACGTCTTGAAGGCGCTTGGCGCCTCCAAGCTCGACATCATGCGCAAAGTGGGTATCCCGCGCTCGTTGCCCTATTTCTTCGGCTCGCTGAAAGTGGCGATCACGCTCGCCTTCGTCGGCTCGGTGGTCTCCGAGAGCGTTGCCTCCAATAACGGCATCGGGAATCTCATGCTCCAAGCCCAGGCTCAGTTCCTGGTGCCGCTGATCTTCGCCGGGCTGGTGGCGCTCGCAGTCGAGGGCATCGTCATGTACTGGCTGATGGCGGTCCTGGAGCGGCGCATGACCGGCTGGGCCCAGCGCTCCGGCTTCGCCCAGGGCTGACGGCGGGGTTAACCGGCCGCAGCCGGGCCGATTGCCCGCCGCCGCGATCCCGCTACATTCCGCCGCCACACAGGCCGCCGGTTCGCCCCATGTCCTTCTTCCAACTCTATTCCCGTGTGTTTGCGCTGCTCGGCGGCGAGAAACGCCTGGGCGTCATACTCGCAATCGCGAACATCGCGCTCGCCGGCGCGCAATTCGCCGAGCCGGTGCTTTTTGGCCGCATCATCGACTCGCTCGTGAGCGCGCAAGCCGCCGGCCGCGTGCCGGCGATGAGCGACCTAACCTGGCTGCTCGTCGCCTGGGTGGCGTTCGGCCTGTTCACGATCTTCGCCGGCGTTCTGCTTGCGCTCTATGCCGACCGGCTCGCGCATCGCCGGCGGCTCGCAGTGATCACCGGCTATTTCGAGCATGTGATCCAGATGCCGATCCCCTATCACGGCACCGTCCACTCGGGCCGCTTGATGAAGGTGATGCTGCAGGGCTCCGATGCGCTCTGGGGCATGTGGCTGTCGTTCTTCCGCGATCACTTCGCCTCGTTCGTCGCGCTCGTCCTGCTGCTGCCGGTCGCCGTCTGGATGAACTGGCGGCTTGGCCTCCTGCTCGTCGGCCTGCTCTGCGTCTTCGCGGTCCTCACGTCGTATGTCATCCGCCGTACCGAGACGCTGCAAATTGGCGTCGAACGCTATCACTCCGATCTCGCTGAGCGTGCGTCCGACGCGCTCGGCAATGTCGCGCTGATCCAGAGCTTCACCCGTATCGATGCCGAGGTGCGCGGCATCCGCGACGTAGCGAACCGGCTCCTGGCGGCGCAGATCCCAGTGCTTTCCTGGTGGGCGCTGGCCGCGGTCGCGACGCGTGCGGCGACCACCATCACGATCTTGACGATCTTTGTCGTCGGCACCTGGCTCCATCTGCAGGGGCTCACTTCGATCGGCGAGATCGTCACCTTCGTCGGCATTGCGACGATGTTCGTCGGCAAGCTCGATCAAGCGGTGGCTTTCTCAAACCGCGTCGTGCTCGACGCGCCGCGGCTGGTGGAATTCTTCGGGGTGCTCGACGCCGCGCCTAGCGTGCACGACCGGCCCGGCGCGCTCGATCTCGGCCACGCCAAGGGCGAGGTCGAATTCGATCGCGTCTCGTTCTCCTATGACGGCAAGCGTCCGGCCGTCGCCGATCTTTCGTTCCGTGCCACGCCCGGCGAGACCTTGGCGCTCGTGGGCGCGACCGGTGCCGGAAAATCGACCGCGCTGTCGCTCCTGCACCGCGTCTTCGATCCGCAATCCGGCGCGGTGCGGATTGACGGCCATGACATTCGCGATCTCACGCTTGTCTCGGTGCGGCGAAATATCGGCGTCGTGTTCCAGGAAGCGCTGGTGTTCAACCGCTCGATCGAAGAGAACCTGCGTGTCGGCAAGCCCGACGCGACGCAAGCCGAGCTGATCGAGGCCTGCACGCGCGCCCAGGCCTGGGATTTCATTTCCCGATCGCCGGATGGCCTGGCCACCAATGTCGGCGAGCGCGGCCGCGCGCTATCCGGCGGCGAGCGCCAGCGCATTGCCATCGCCCGCGCGCTCTTGAAGGACCCGCCGATCCTGATCCTCGACGAGGCCACCAGCTCGCTCGATGCTACGACCGAAGCCGCCGTGCAGGCCGCGCTCGACGAAGTGATGCGGGGCCGCACCACCTTTGTGATCGCGCACCGGCTGGCCACGGTGCGCAATGCCGACCGCATCCTCGTGTTCGACGAGGGCCGCATCGTCGAGAGCGGAAGTTTCGAGGAACTCGTGCGCTTGCGTAAGCGTTTCGCGGCGCTGGCGGCCGCGCAATTCATGATCCCGATGCCCGAGGTCTCGCCAGCAACAGCGCCTGCGCCGGAAGTTGACTAGCGCAGCCGCTCCAGAATCGACACGTAGTTCGCCACTGCCGCGCCGCCCATATTGAAGATGCCGCCAAGCGTCGCGTCCTTGATCTGCATGTCGCCGGCCTTGCCGAGCAACTGCATCGT
>JAYUHJ010000452.1:0-3267 GCA_043767065.1 Hyphomicrobiales bacterium
AATGGTGGGCCCGGGAGGACTCGAACCTCCAACCAGGCCGTTATGAGCGGCCGGCTCTAACCATTGAGCTACGGGCCCGATTGCGGCGGAACGTACCAAGCACCCCGTGCACGCACAATCGCGGGAACGCGCGTTCCGAAAACGATCGAGCGCCGCGCGGCTAGCACGGCGCCCGTCTCAGATCGGTTGCCTTCGCGACACGCAAGCGGCGTCGCGACGCGGCCTTACTTCGCCTTCTTGGCCCGGCGGGGCTTCGCGGCGCGGGGCGGCGGAGCCGCTTGCCTCTTGGTGAGCAGCACGAATGCCGTCACCGCGACCACGGCCAGGATGAGGCCGCCGTCGGCGCGCGCGGGTTGCGCCGTGAACGTGCTCATGACCAGTGCGGCCGAAAGCGCCGCGGCCAAACTCAGTTTCTTCATGTCTTCTCCCCTTTTCAGCCCACCTTGGGTCTACGGGCCAAGCATCGCTTCCGGATGCGCGGGGAGTCAACAGGCCTCAAGGGAAATAAGGCGCGGCGAAAGTTAGAGGCGCATCAGCCGCTTGGCGTTGCCCGAGAGGATCTTGGCCTTGTCCTCGTCGGAGATCGGGGCGGTTTCCATCCAGCGCACCGCCGGCGGATTCGCCACGAAGGGGTAATCGACCGAGAACAGAACCCGGTCCACGCCCATCTCCATCATGCTGTTCAAGAGCGCCGGATTCGAGAAAAAGCCGCTGGTGGTGATCCAGAAATGACGGCAGAAAATATCGCGAAACTGGATCGCCTTGCCGCCCGGGCGCGCCAGCGATTGATCGATGCGCCAGAGAAAGAACGGCACCATCTCGCCGAGATGACCGAGGATGAATTTCAGCCGCGGATGCTTGTCGAACACACCGGAGAGCACAAGGCGAACGGCCTGGGTCGCAGTCTCGACCCCATAGCCCCAGGCAGCGCGCGTGATGCCCGGATAGTCGGCGACGTAGTCCTTGTAATAAATCTCCGTCACCCCCGGGTGCGGCGCCGTCGGGTGCAGATAGATCGGCACGTCGAGCGCCTCGGCGCGGGCGAAGATCGGCCAATAGCGCTGGCCGTCGATGAACTGGCCGCCGGCCATGACGCTGATCATCGCGCCCTTGAAGCCGAGCTGCTCGACGGCGCGGGCGAGTTCGTCGGCGGCAGCGATGGGGTCGCCGGTGGGGAGCACCGCGAAGCCGCCGAGGCGCTTTTCGTGCGCGCGGCAGGCGGCGGCGAGGCGATCATTGACGCGGCGGCTGAGCGTGACGCCGGTGTCGCCAGAAAGATTCTGCGTCGAGGGCGCGGCGTGAGAAATGATCTGGTAGTCGATGCCGGCCTCGTCCAGCTCCTGGATGCGCAGTTCGCCGAGGTCGTAGAGACGCTTGTGCAGCTCCGGTGGGCCGAAGCGATCGGCCGGCGCATAGGTCGCGACCAGCTCCTCGTCCCAGTAATGGTCCTCGAGCGTGACGACGGGGCAGTAGGGCTTTTTGAACATGGCGCGACTTGATGCGCGCCTAGGCCCGCGTGCCCGCGAACGGCCAAGAACCGAAAGCGCCGGAATCGACCGTGCCCTCGATCTTGTCGCCGTCGATGCCGCCGCTGAAGGTGAGCGTGAGCGGCATCGGGTTTACGATCTTGACCTTCCAGGCCACCTGGTTGCCGTCCACGGTGCCATCGAAGATCGCGGTCGAATTGCCCTCGGCCGCCGCGGTTCCGGTAAGCGTGGCGCCCTCGGCCTTGAGCGTCACTTCCGAGCCGCGCTCGCCGAGCGGGGTTTCCATTCTGATGTTCCAGTTTCCGTCCACGGCCATGGCTGATCCTTTCGGGCTCTTGGGGAGGCTTTGCAAGCGGACGCGCCCGCTTCCTCGCCTCCCCGGTCCGGGAGAGGTGAATGGAGAGCGGGTCCGCTGTCAAGAAAAAGGGCCCTCTCCATCGAAGAGAGGGCCAGGGAGGTAGAGGATGTCCGCGCCGCCGCTACGTCGAGAGCCAGAGGTGCCGGGTGCGGGGGTCGGCCTTAAGCTCAGGCCGATGTTCGGGTTGTTCGGCGTTCTCGTCGCCGAGCCGCATGCGGTTCACCGCGATTACGGCCGCGAATTGCCCTGCGATCAGTGCGAAGAAGGCGATGGCGCCCAGGATGTTTTCCATGGCCGCGCGCCTTACTCGACTTCCAGCTGATACATCGGCTCGCTCGGCTGCGCCGACGAAAGCCAGCTGTCGAAGCCCGGCACGCCGCCCGGCGCACGCGGATCCCAATCATAGACCAGGAAGCCGAACGCCTGGTCGAACTCGGGAGCGATCAGGCCGGCGTTCTTGGTCGACGGCACCACGGTGGCGAGCGCATCGGCCATGGCCGAGGGCGCGGCGGGAAGGTTCGCGTAGCGCTGGCTGCGCACCGTGTAGGGGACCGAAATGAGGGCCAAGGCGAGCGCAATCGTCGCGAGGATGCCCACGACGCCGCCAGTCTGTCGAAGAGTGGAACCGATCTGCATGTCTGCCTCCATCGTTGGGTCCCACTGGTGCGGAACCGCGTTTTCGATGGGCAATCCATGCAGGCAGGCCGTGACCCCAAGCGGTGCCGCGGTGTGAATTGAGCGTGAAATCTTCTTGGCAGGAGCGTGAATAGTCGAAAATGGGGCTCTGCGGCCTAATTCCGCCGGCTCTTCGGCAGCTTGCCGATGAAATCCTTCTTGCCGAGCGGCACGCCCTCGTGGCGCAGGATCGCGTAGGCCGTGCTGACGTGGAAATAGAAGTTGGGCAGCGTCACCAGCCGCGCGTGCAAGCGCGCCGGCATCTGCAACTTCGGGGTGAAATAGGGCACGGCGGTCTTGTTCTCCGCCCCGGTGAAGTCCTCCGCCCGGAGCTTGTGCAGATAGGCGAGGACTTTCTTGATGCTTGCGATCAAGTCCTCGTAGGTCTTCTCGTCATATTTCATCTTCGGCGGCTTCCGGGCGGTAAGCTGCCGGGTGAAATCGAGGGCGGTGAAGTAAGCGTACTGAATCTGCTGAATGAAGGTGTACATGTCGGGATAGAGCCGTGCGGTCAGGAACACATCGGCGTCGAATTTACTCGCGCGTGCATGCTTACGCGCCACCGCCATGAAATGCAGCAGCCGCTCGAGCCCGCGGATGAGCTCGGGGACGGTGGAAGCGTAGAGTTCGCTCTTTGGCCTCATTACGGCAGCCTAGCACGCGTTCGGCGAAGAGCGGATCAAACGCGCCGCGCCGGACCCGAAAGCGACAGAATGCCCATGCCCACGAGCGAGAGCCCGGCGACCG
>JAYUHJ010000453.1:0-7729 GCA_043767065.1 Hyphomicrobiales bacterium
CGCTTAAGCCCGGCGGGGAGTGCGAATTGAGGCGTCAAACAATGACGGGCGGCATCACGCCCGCCGGGTCGAGCCGCGTCATGCGGCTCGACCCGCTTCACCTTCCGGTGCGCGTCGCCGCGGTAGACCCGACGGCGGACGGCAACACCCGCATTGCTGAGATCGATCGCGAGCGTGTGCTGGTGCTGCGCAGCGTGCGCGGCGTGCGGATGCGGCTCAATCTGCCGCTCACACATTTTCTCGGCGTTTCCGTGCGTGCCTTTCCTGGCAATACCGCGGCCGAGGGCTGCATGGCGTTGGTGCTCGAGCATCGCGATGCGGCGCTGAGCGTCCCGCTTCAATACGCAGCGGAGACGGAAGACCTCGACGCCGACTGGCATCTCTGGGCGCGAACGCTCGGCCGGCCGCTCTTGACCGGTGCGCTGCAAGCGATTCCGGCGATACCCGTACCGATCGCCATCGGCACCAGCGCGCCGCGTCGGCGCCGGCGCACAGCGCTGAAGAAGCGCCGCCCGACGATTCATCTGCGCCGCATGTGGGGCCGGGTGCGGATTGCACACACCGTGCATAGGAATGAGCGCGAGATCATCGCGCCGGAATAAGCGCCGCGTCGAACACGAGCCCGGCGAAAAGTATCAGCCCGGCATCGCGATTCGAGCGAAAAAGTTTCAAACACAAATCCGGGTCGTCGATATCGAGCCGTCGCACCTGCCACGCGAGATGGGCGGCGAAGGCCAAGAGCCCGAGCGCAAAGATCCAGCGCGCGCCGGCGAGCATGCCGGCAATCCCGATCAGCACCACGGCTCCTGTGAAGAATATGAGGAGTGCCGGCTTCGTTTTCGCGCCGAACAGGCGCGCGGTGGAGCGCACGCCGATGATGGCATCGTCGTCGCGGTCCTGGTGGGCATAGATCGTGTCGTAGCCGATCACCCACAGAATCGATCCGGCATAGAGCAACAGCGCCGGCGGATCGAGCCTACCGAAGACGGCGGCCCAGCCCATGAGCGCGCCCCAGGAAAAGGCCAGCCCCAGCACCGACTGGGGCCAGTTGGTGACGCGCTTGGCGAGCGGATAGATCGCCACGATCGCGAGCGAGGCGATGCCGGCGGCGATCGTGAAGCGGTTCATCTGCACGAGCACCGCGAGGCCGATCAACGAAAGCGCCGCGAGAAACGCGAATGCGGCGGTGACCGATACTTGTCCCGAGGGGATCGGGCGCGATCGAGTGCGTTCGACCTTGGCGTCGAGGTCGCGATCGAGAATGTCGTTCCACGTGCAGCCGGCGCCGCGCATGGCGACGGCGCCTATCGCAAATAAAACAAGCAAACTAAGATCGGGTACGCGGTCGCCGTTCGCGACCGCCGCGAGCGCTATCGACCACCAGCCGGGCAGGAGCAGAAGCCAGGTGCCGATCGGCCGGTCGGCGCGCGCGAGCCGCAGGTAGGGCCGCGTCCAAGATGGAGCGACGCGGTCGACCCAATTGCCGGTCGAGTCGGCGACCGGAGCCACCGGCCGGCCGTTGGGGCTCATCGCTGCAGGGCGTTTCCGGTGAGCGTGTCGAACACGCCAGTGCCGCCCGTGGGCGGCGCAGGAGCGCTGCCCGGGATATTGGTGAGCACGCCGGAAAGCCCAGCGCTCGGCGGGGCCGCCGCCGCCGGGTTGGTGGCGGCTTGGCAGACCTGCGTGCGCACCTGCAATGTCTTGGCGTGGTTGGCCTTGGATCCCTTAAGGGCTTCCGGAGGCACCTGGCACCAGGCTTGGTTCGTCTCGAGGAACTTCACCATCTTGGCCTCGGCTTCGGCATACGCACGAAATAGCGGGCAGAGTTCCTGCGGGGATGCCTTGCGCTTGGCGGCGGCCTGGATCGCCTTGCCCTTGGTCTCGGCGGCGCCGCGCAACGTGGTGAAACCGTCAGCGCAATTGACCTGAGGCGCCTGCGCGCCCGCGTGGACCGCGGCTACGAGGACCAAGGCAAGCACGGCGAAGGGGAGCGCGCGAGGGAACATGTTCGCTACAATACCGAATTCGGGAGCCAGCATGAAAGCCCGAACGATGCGGCAAGATGAGGGCGCCGCCGGTACAGGTTAGGTCCATGGCCAGGCACGATATTCGCCTCCCGCGCCTCTATCTCGAGGGCGACCTCGCCCCCGGGAGGCAGCTCGCGCTTGCGCGTGGGCAGGAGAATTATCTGCGCAACGTGCTGCGGCTGCCGGACGGGACGGAAACGCTCGTTTTCAACGGCCGGGACGGCGAATGGACCGCGCGGCTTTCCGGCGCGCGCGGCAAGGCGACGCTCACGCTCGCGCAACGTATGCGGCCACAGCCGCCGGGGTCTGAGCTCCTGTTCGCGTTTGCTCCGCTCAAGTATGCCCGCCTCGACTATCTGGTGCAGAAGGCGGTCGAGATGGGGGTGGGGATCGTGCAGCCGGTTCTCACGCAACATACGCAGGTCACGCGCGTGAATACGGCGCGCATGCGCGCGAACGCGATCGAGGCGGCGGAACAATGCGGTATCCTCGCGCTCCCCAAGATCGAAGAACCGATTCCGTTGCCACGCTGGCTCGATGCATTACCGCCGGAGCGCGTGCTGGTCTTTTGCGACGAAGAGGCGGAGATCGCCGATCCGCTCGATGCGCTGGCGCGGGCGCCTGAGGGTCCGCTTGCGATATTGATCGGGCCCGAGGGCGGGTTTGCCGAGGCAGAGCGCAAAATGCTTGCTGCCCGCGCCAAGGTGGTGCGGCTCTCGCTCGGGCCGCGCATTTTGCGCGCAGATACCGCAGCCGTCGCAGTGCTTGCTCTCGTTCAGGCCAAGCGCGGCGATTGGCGATAAGGCGTGGAACCTATTCCCGCCTCAGCGCGTTAATAGGTCTGCGTGCCCAAGCCACACTTTGGGCGTTTTTGGGCGCAGGCTTACGCGCTTTCCACCACAGTCGAATCCGTAGCTTCATTTTCTCGTCGACCGGTCAGACGATCGGGGGAGGCGGCCATGAGCAACAATTTTCAATTCGGGATCGAAGAAGAATATTTCATCGTCGACGCGGAGACCAAGGCAGTACAGCGTCGCATGCCGACCGCTTTCATCCTCGCGCTCAAGCGCAACCTCGGCCAGGCGGTCACGCGCGAGTTTCTGCAAGCGCAGCTTGAGGTGATGACGAAGCCGTCGATGTCGATCGCCGACACCCGCGACGAGCTGCGCGGGTTGCGGTGCGCGATCGGCAAGGTCGCGGGCGAGCACGGACTGTCGTTCTTCGCTTCGGGCACGCATCCGACGGCGGCTTGGTCGGTCTCACGACAAACCTCGGGCAAGCGCTACGACGAGGTGATGAACGACCTGCAAATGCTCGGCCAGCGCAACATGCTTTGCGGCATGCACGTGCACGTGGAGGTGCCTGACCCGGACGAGCGTGTGGAAATTATGCGCCGTGCCGCACCGTTCGTTCCGCTGCTCATCGCACTCGCTACGTCTTCGCCGTTCTGGCAGTCGCGCCGCACCGGCCTCATGGGCTATCGCCTCGCGGCCTATGACGAGTTGCCGCGCACCGGGCTGCCGCCCTTCTTCCGCGACAAGACCGAGTTCGATGCTTATATCGCGGCGCTCGTGGCCGGGCGGGTGATCGAGGACTCGAGCTATGTGTGGTGGGCGATCCGGCCCTCGCTTAAGCATCCGACGCTCGAGCTACGCGCGCCCGATTCCTGCACGCGGGTCGAAGACGCGCTCGTGATCGCGGCACTTTACCGCTCCCTGATCCGCCATCTGGTGCGCAAGCCCGAGGTTAACGCCGATCTCGACGTGGTCGATCACTCTATCGCGCTCGAAAACAAGTGGCGTGCGCAGCGCTACGGCATTCACGGCAGCTTCGTCGACCGCCGAGCCGCCCGCGCGGTTACGGTGGCGGAAAGCGCTGAGAGTCTCATTGTGACGCTTGCGGAAGATGCGCGCGAGCTCGGCTGCGAGCGCGAAGTCGAACACGTGCGTTCGATTCTGCGGCAAGGGACCAGCGCAGACATCCAGATCGCCGTTCATCGGGAAGCCCGGCAACGCACCGGCAGCCGCCAGGAGGCGTTCAAGGCGGTCAAGACGTGGCTCGCGGAGGCGACTCTCCAATAAGTGCAGCGCGGCCGGACCGGTTGGCTATGCAGCGGTCGGAGGGTATCGTCCCGCCCCCTCCGGAGCATCCTCCCGAATGGCCCGCGACCAAGTCGACCTGACGCCGATCGAGTCGCGCGACCAGCTCGTGCTTTGGCTCGAAGAGGGCTGCAAGCCGCCGGCGCGATTCCGCGTCGGCACCGAGCACGAGAAGCTGCCCTTCACGCTCACCCGTCACGAGCCTGTGCCCTATGCCGGCCCGCGCGGCATTCGCACGGTGCTGGAGGGGATGCGCGATCTGTTGGGCTGGGAACCGATCATGGAGGGCGAGGCGATCATCGGCTTGCTCGACGTGACCGGGGGCGGTGCGATCTCGCTCGAGCCAGGAGGTCAATTCGAGCTTTCGGGCGCGCCGGTCGAGACCGTGCATCAGACTTCGGTCGAATTGATTGCGCACCTGGTGCAATTGCGCGAGGTGGCGACGCCGCTCGGCATCGGGTTTCTCGGCATCGGCATGAGCCCGAAATGGACGCGCGCCGAAACACCGGTCATGCCCAAGGGACGCTACCGCATCATGGCCAACTACATGCCCAGGGTCGGAAACCTCGGCCTCGACATGATGTTCCGCACCTGCACCGTGCAGGCCAATCTCGATTTCTCCTCGGAAGCCGACATGGTGAAGAAGCTGCGCGTCGGGCTGGCGCTGCAGCCGGTAGCGACCGCGCTGTTCGCCAACTCGCCCTTCACCGAGGGCAAGCCCAACGGCTTCTTGTCGTTTCGCTCCGAAATCTGGCGCGACACCGATCCGGACCGCTCGGGCATGCTGCCTTGGGCGTTCGAGAGCGGCATGGGGTTCGAGCGCTGGGTCGATTACGCGCTCGACGTGCCGATGTATTTTGTGAAGCGCGGCGACCGCTATTTCGACGTCTCCGGCCAGTCGTTCCGCGATTTGCTCGCGGGTAAGCTCGCCTCGCTTCCGGGCGAGCGGGCGACCATCTCGGACTGGGCGAACCATCTGACCACGATTTTTCCCGAAGTGCGCCTCAAGCGGTATCTCGAAATGCGCGGCGCCGATGGCGGGCCCTGGGCCCGGATCTGTGCACTGCCAGCGCTCTGGGTCGGGCTCATGTACGACCAAGTCGCGCTCGATGCGGCCTGGGACATGGTCAAGGGCTGGAGCGCCGCCGAGCGGCAGTTCCTGCGCGACCAGGTGCCCAAACTCGGGCTGCGCGCGAAGCTCGGCAAGGACAATGTGCGCGATCTCGCGCGCGAGGTGGTGGCGCTGGCGCGCGATGGCCTGAAGCGGCGTGCGCGCCTGGACCGCAGCGGCCGCGACGAGAGCCATTTCCTGGCGCCGATCGAGGAAACGGTCGAGCGCGGCGAGACGCCGGCCGAGGTGCTGCTCAAGCACTTCAACGGCGAGTGGAAGGGCTCGACGGAGCCCGTGTTCACGGCATTGGCGTACTGAGGAACGACTCCTTGCAGCATCCGCATCCTTGGCGCGCGACCGTCAGCGCGGCTGATCTCACGTTGTTCGCGACGGTCGTGATCGTCTGGGGCGCAAGCTGGCTACCGCTCAGGCTGCAGCTCGGCGTAGTGGCGCCCGAGGTCTCGGGCGTGTGGCGCTTCGCGATCGCGAGCGCGGTCATGTTCGTCTGGGCCGAGCTCGCGGGCGAGCGCCTGCGCTTTCCGTTCGCCGATCATCTGCGCTTCATGGTTCTCGGCGTGACCTTGTTCTCGCTGAATTTCCTCGGCGCCTATTATGCCGGCTTCTATCTGACGTCCGGCCTGCTCGCGGTAATTTTCTCGCTGGCGTCGGTGATCAATCCGCTACTGGCGGCTGTGCTCGGACGCGGGGCGTTCGACCTGCGGGTTCTGCTCGGCGCCGGGCTCGGGGTGGCGGGAATCGCGCTCCTGTTCGGGCCAGAAATCGCCACGACGCACGCGAGCCAGCAGACGGCGCTGGGCCTGGCGTTGGCGCTCGGGGCCACGGTGTCGTTCTGCATCGGCAACATGTTCTCCTCCGCGTATCAGCAGGGTGGCATGCCGGTCGTGCCGGCCAACGCATGGGGCATCTTCTATGGAATGGTGCTGATGGCTTTGGTCGCGCTCGTACGCGGCGAGCCGTTCATCGTGGAATGGACGGCGCGATATCTATTCTCGATCGCGTGGCTCGCGCTCGCCGGCACGGTGATCGGATTCTTCGCTTACGTCACGCTCATCGGCCGGATCGGCCCGGGACGTGCGAGCTACGCCACTGTGCTGATGCCGGTCGTGGCGCTCGCGTTGTCCACCTTGTTCGAGCAATATCACTGGACGCTTGCCGCGGCGCTCGGCGTCGTTCTAGTGCTTGCGGGCAACGTGATCGTGCTCTCCGCGCCGCGGCGCGGGTAATCAGCCCGAATATTCGCTCTCGCGCGTGATGACTTCCTCGGCATCCGGGTTGAGCGGGCGCGCGGCACGGCGCGGGCCGGTGAGCGGCTCGGGTTGCACCTTGGGGCGGTGCAGCACGTCGAGGCCGGCAGTCGGCCCGCCGGCGACCTGCAACGCGAGGCGGTCCTTATCGCGCATGCGCACGTCCTCGATCACGTTGTCCACCGTCGCCGCGTCGACGCCGATCGACGCAAGTGCAGCAGCGCCGAATCCGACGGCCGATTCCAGGGTTTCGCGGATCTCGTAGTCGACCCCCTTGGCGATCAGATCGAGGGTATGGCGGCGATCGTAGGAGCGCACAAACAGCTTGGCGTAGGAGAACTGGCTCTTGACCAGATCGACGATCTTGTTGGCGACCTCGGGCTTTTCGACACAAACGGCAATCAGGCGCGCACGGCCGGCGCCGGCGGCGCGCAGCACGTCGAGGCGGGTGCCGTCGCCGTAATAGATCTTGAAGCCGAAACGGCTCGCGCTCTGGATCATCTCGACGTCGCCGTCGATGATGGTCACATCGACGCCCTGCGCCAGGAAGAATTGCGAGACCACCTGGCCGAAGCGGCCGAAGCCGATGATCAGCACAGAGCCGCGGGCGTCAGAGAAGTCGTCGGGGGTGGGCTCGGCCTCCCGATAGAGCCGCTTGATCAGCCGCTCACTGAGTGCCGCGAGCGGCGGGCCGAACAGCATGGTCAGTGCAGCGAGCGCCGCGAGCAGGCTCGATTGCGACGCGTTGAGCAGGCCGAGCGACAGCCCGAGCGGGAAGAGCACGAAGGCGAATTCACCGGCCGGCGTCAGCACCGCACCGGCACGCAAGGCGTCGGCACGAGCCTCGCAAGTCGGGCGGAACAAGGCGCCCACGATCGCGGCCTTGACCGGCATCACCACGACGGCGGCGGCGAGCAGAAGCAGAAAGTTCTCGCGCACCACCGCGAGGTCAATCGACATGCCCACGCCCATGAAGAAGACCGCGAGCAGCAGCCCGCGGAACGGCTCGATGTCGGCTTCGAGCTCGTGGCGATAAGTCGACTCGGCGAGCATCACGCCGGCGAGGAAAGCGCCGAGCGCCATGGAAAGCCCCGCGGCCTTCATGGCGAGCGCGGCGCCGAGGACCACGAGCAAGGCGCCCGCGGTCATCGCTTCGCGGGTGCCGGTGGCGGCGAGCGCGCGCAGGAACGGGTTCAGAAGGTAGCGGCCCGCAAGAACGATCGCGGC
>JAYUHJ010000454.1:0-3264 GCA_043767065.1 Hyphomicrobiales bacterium
CCGGCGAAGCCGTAGAGCAGGATCGAAAGCATCATGTTGGGCTCGAGGAAGACGCGCGGCGCGATCAGCATGCCGGCCACCGCGCCGATCGCCGCCGCCATGCCCCAGCCGAGCGCCAGCATCCAGCCGACGCGGATGCCGGCGAGACGCGCGGATTCGGGATTGGCCGCCGCCGCGCGCATGGCAAGCCCAACACGCGTGTAGCGGAAGAACAGATAGAGCAGGATCAGCATCAGGATGGTGATGCCGATCATGCCCGCATCGTGCGAGCTGATGAGCCGTTGGCCGAACAGCTCGTGGGTACCGAACGGGCTTGGAAACGGCTTGATGTTGAAATCCCAGATATAGCCGGCGCCGCTGTTGATGATGGCGAACAGCGCGATGAAGATGACGATGTGGCTCAGGATGTCGGCATTCTGGATCGGCTTGAATACGATGCGCTCGATCAGCACGCCGGCGGCGAACGAGACGCCGATCGTGAGGAAAAAGGCGGCCCAATAGGGCAAGCCCCATTGCAGCAATTGCCAGGCGATAAAGGTCGAGAACATCGCCATCTCGCCTTGCGCGAAATTCAGGCTGTCGATCGCCTGGAAGATCATCACCACGGCGAGCGCCATGCAGGCATAGATGGCTCCAGTCGCGAGTCCGGCCAGCACCTGATGAAAGAAGAGTTCCATGGTCCCGTTCGCCTCTAGTAGCCGAGATAGGAGCGGCGGATGGTTTCGTTGTCGCGGAGCTCGCGCGACGGTCCCGACATCACAAGCTTGCCGGTTTCCATGAGATAGGCGTGGTCGGCGAGATCGAGCGCAAGCGCCGCGTTCTGCTCGACGATCAGCATGCTCACGCCCTCGTCGCGATTGAGCATGCGCAGGATACCGAACAATTCCTGCACGAGGAGCGGCGCGAGCCCGAACGAAGGCTCGTCGAGCAGCATGAGCTTGGGCCGGAGCATCATCGCGCGGCCGACCGCGAGCATCTGCTGCTCGCCGCCCGAGAGCGTGCCGGCCTGCTGGCGGCGGCGCTCCTTCAGGCGCGGGAAATAGCCGTAAACCCGCTCCATGTCGGCGACGATCTGCGCGCTGCCGCGCCGCGTCATGGCGCCGATCTGCAGATTTTCCTCGACGGTCTCACGCACAAAGGTGCCGCGGCCCTGCGGCACATGGGCGATGCCGAGCCGGACGATATCCTCGGTGGCGCGGCCCGCGATCGAGCGACCGTCGAAGCTGATCTCGCCCTTGGTGTCGGTCATACCGGTGAGCGAGCGCAGCGTCGTGGTCTTGCCGGCGCCGTTGGCGCCCAACAGCGTGGTGATGCCACCGCTCAAGACCTCGATATCGATGCCGTACAGCACCTGGACCGGGCCGTAATAGGCATCCATTCGCTTTGCCTCGAGGAGGGTCGCGGTCATTTCTTTTCCGTCCCGAGATAAGCGCGGATCACGTCGACGTTCGACTGCACTTCGGCCGGTGTGCCCTCGGCGATCTTGCGGCCGAAGTCGAGCGCCACGACGGTGTCGCAGATCGACATGACGAGCTGCATGTGATGCTCGACCAGCAGCACAGTCACGCCGCGATCGTCGCGGATCTGGCGGATCAAGGCGCCGAGCTCGACCACCTCGTGATGATTGAGGCCGCCGGCCGGCTCGTCGAGGAGCAACAGTTTGGGCTCGACCGCGAGCGCGCGTGCGAGCTCGACGCGCTTTTGCACGCCGGGCGCCAGCTGGAAGATACGGTGATTGGCGACGTTGCCGAGACGCAGATAATGGATGATCTTCCAGGCCTTTTTCTCCAGCGCCGCCTCCTCGCGCTTTACCCAAGGCAGGCGCAGCGCGTCGCTCAGGAAGTCGCTACGGCTGCGGCGATGACCGCCGACCATGATGTTCTCGAGCACGGTCATATTGCGAAACAGCGCGAGGTTCTGGAAGGTGCGGCTGATGCCGAGCTCGGCGATCCGGTGCGGCGCCTTGTCGAGAATGGTCTTGCCCTGAAACAAGATGTCGCCCTGGTGCGGCGTGTAGAGACGGCTGAAGCAATTGAATAATGTGGTTTTGCCGGCGCCGTTCGGCCCGATCAGGCCCAGGAGCACGCCCTCGGGCATGTCGAACGACACGTTGTCGAGCGCGATGATGCCGCCGAAACGCACGCCGACATTCTTGACCGCCAGCAACGGCGCAGCCGATCGCGGCCGCGCGTCTGCGTGCGCGGTTTTCGCGGGAGCGGCGACGTGGGATTGCATCAGCGCGCGCCGAAGATCGCGCCGACGGGAATCGACCGAGGTTCGCAAAAAGGGCGAACGGCTCCAGCCGCAGCCAATCGCATTGGTACCCTCCCCTCTTACCCTTACTGCTCTATTGGCCGTTCAGGGCCGCTTCCACGTCGCGCGCCATGTTGACCAGGCGTGGACCGACGTCGTTCTCCAGCTTATCCCGCGAAAGTCTAAACGCGGGAGCGCCGCAGTTAAAGGCGAATGAAGCCGAGCCGTCCTTGGCCAGCATCATCGGCACGCCGGCAGCGACGATATCCTGCTGCCATTCGCCGACCGAAAGCACGAAACCGCGAGTTGAGAGATCCTCGACCGCGCGTTCGATGCCGGCCCGGATTTTCGGCCAGCGCTCGCCTTCGCGGCGAGCGATGTGGCCCATCAGAAAGCCGCGCTCCTTCTCGGGCATGGCCGCGAGCAACGCCCGGCCCATGGCCGTGGTCGCGATCGGAATGCGCGAGCCGAGATCGAGGCGCAGCATCGGCGCCTCTTTGCTCCGGCAATGCTCGATATAGATGAGATTGAGACGGTCGCGGCTGCCGAGCGCCACCGAAGCGTGCGCGTAGTCGGCGAGTTCCTGCATGAGCGGACGCGCGATCTGGCGGATCTGCATATTGGCGAGCGCCGAATAACCGATCGAGAGCGCCGCGGGCGCCAGCTGGTACTTGGAGAGGCGCTCGACGTGCGTGAGGTATCCGAGCTGGGTTAGCGTGTAGGTCAGGCGCGAGACGGTGGCCTTCGGCAAATTCGTGCGCGAGGAGATTTCCTGATTGCCGAGGAGATTTTCGGTCGGGCTGAAGGCGCGCAGGACTTCGAGGCCGCGTGCGAGCGACTCCACGAATTTGCGGTCGCGCACCGGCGGACGCGTGCGCGCACTCCAGGGTTCGTAAGCTGTGGCCAGATTGGAACCGGCGACCTTGCTCATGACACGCGCGTCACCGTGGTTACGGAACGACGATTGACACCGATGGCATCACTTCTTAGCGTCGCGGTCAATCTTGCAGA
>JAYUHJ010000455.1:0-7649 GCA_043767065.1 Hyphomicrobiales bacterium
CCGCCGGGCCAGCTGATGGCGGCGGCGCGCACGGACCTTCCCACCATCATGGTGGTCTGCGGCTATCAGCCGAGCGGCGAATACAAGGGCAAGCACGTCGATATCGAGGACGTGTTTCTGTCGGCCGGCCACGTGCTCGCCGGCAAGCTTTCGGCCGATGATCTGAAAGGAATGAGCGAGAACGCAATCCGCGGGCCGGGCGTGTGCTCCGGCATGGGCACGGCCAATTCCATGCATGTGGTGTGCGAGGCGCTCGGCATGACGCTGCCGGGCGCGGCACCCGTCGCTGCCAACAGCCCGCGCATGATGGATACCGTGCGCCGCTCCGGCGAGCGCATCGTGCAGATGGTGTGGGACGACATCCGCCCGCGCGCGGTAATGACTTCCGGCGCGTTCCAGAACGCGGTGATGATGGTGCTCGCGGTCTCGGGCTCGATCAACACGATCAAGCATCTGCAAGCGGTGGCGGTGGAGGCCAAGACCGACGTCAACGTCTATGGGTTGTTCGAGCGGCTTGGCGAAAAGGTGCCGGTGCTCTCGGCGGTGCGACCGAACGGTCCCGACTCGATCGAAGCGTTCGAAGCGGCCGGTGGCGCCAGCGCCATCATGAAGCAGCTCGAAGCGATGATCGATACCAGCGCGTTGACGGTGTCCGGGCGCACGGTGAAGGAGAATTTGAGCGACGTGAAAGTCGCCGACGAGAACGTGATCCGGCCGGTGGCGCGGGCGTTCTCGAAGAAGCCGGCGATCGTGATCCTGCACGGTTCGCTCGCACCGGACGGGGCGATCGTGAAAATGGGCCTCAGCGAAGGCCGCATCACGAAATTCACGGGCAAAGCCCGGGTGTTCGACACGCCGGAGTCCTCCGTGCAAGCAGTGCAGAAGGGCGAGATCAAGCCCGGCGATGCAGTCGTTCTGCGCAACGTCGGCGTCCGCGGCGGGCCCGGCATGGGTGGCGCTTCGCGCACCGTGTTCGCACTCGACGGCATGGGGCTCGGCGCCTCGGTCGCGGTCGTAACCGACGGGCAGCTCTCCGGGCTCGTGAACGTCGGCCTGGTGGTTGGCGAGGTCACGCCCGAATCCGCGATGGGCGGGGCGCTTGCGCTGGTCGAGGACGGCGACCCGATTTCGATCGACGTGGAGAAGCGCAGGATCGATCTCGAAGTGCCGGAGACGGTACTGGCAGTGCGGCGCGCGAAGCTGAAACTATGGGCGCCGACGACCGACAGCGGGTGGCTTTCGATCTACAAGCGCACCGTCTCGCCGCTTTCGCAGGGCGCGTCACTACTCGGCAAGCGCTGAAGAGCCTCAGCAGACGCTGTTATAGCGTTCGATGCAGGTGGCGAGCACCTCGTCGCCGGGCCGCTTCCACCATTGCGTGGAGAGGATCTCGACTTCCTGCGGGCCGGAATAGCCGGCGGCCTCGATCTGTTTCCGGATGCGTTTCAGGTCGATGACGCCGTCGCCCATCATGCCGCGATCGAGCAGCATGTCGCGGGTCGGCACCAGCCAGTCGCAGATGTGATGGGCGAGGATGCGCTTTTCCGCGCCGGCGCGCGCGATCTGCGCGTCGAGATCGGGGTCCCACCACAGATGATAAACGTCGATGGCCACACCGGTGCCCGCGCCGAGCCGCGCGCACATATCGAGCGCCTGGCCGAGCGTGTTCACGCAGGCGCGGTCGGCGGCATACATCGGATGCAACGGCTCGATGGCAAGCGGTACTTTGCTAGAGCGGGCATGCGGCAGCACCGCCGCGATCCCCTCCTCAACCATCTTTCGCGCCCCCGCGATATCGCGCGAGCCCGCGGGCAGGCCACCAACCACGAGCACGAGGCAATCGGCACCAATAGCGGCGGCCTCGTCGATCGCCTTCTTGTTGTCATCGATCGCCTTCTGCCGCCCCGACGCGTCGGGCGCGGGGAAGAAGCCGCCACGGCAATAGCTTGTCACCCGCATGCCGTGGCCTTTGATGACGCGCGCGGACTCTTCAAGTCCGATGGCGGCGACCTGTTCGCGCCAGGGCGCGACCGCGCGGATGCCTCGCTTGGCGCAGGCCTCGACCGCCTCGCGCAGGTTCCATTGCTCGCGCACGGTGGCCAGATTTATCGAGAGGCCGTCGGTCACTGGTCAACTCCCGCGGCGGAACACTTGCGTGGCGGCGCCCCACGCGCGCGCGGCCGCCGCGTGAAACACAGGAACGTTGAGCAGGATCGTTCCGGCCACAAGCGCAAACATCACGAAGGCGATTGGCCGGGTGATGAAAGGCAGCAGATCGCCGTCTGAAAGCACCAGCCCGCGGCGGAGATTCTTCTCCATCAGATCGCCGAGCACGATGCCGAGCACCAGGGGCGCCATCGGGAAATTAAGCTGGCGGAGGAAGAAGCCGATGACGCCGAAGGCGAGCATCACATAAACGTCGAACAGCCGCTGCGAGATGGCGTAAGAACCGACCACGCACAGCACGAAAATCACGGGCATGATCAGGGTCTGCGGAAACTGCAGAATCTTGATCAGAAGCTTGGTCAGCGTGAGGCCGTAGATCAGGATGCCGACGCTGGCGATGAACATCATCGCCACCACGTCGTACACGAACTTCGGGTTCTCGATCATGATCAACGGGCCCGGATTGACGCCGTGGATCAGCATGGCGGCGAGCAGCACCGCCGCCGGCGCCGAGCCGGGTACGGCGAGCGCGAGCACCGGGATTATCGCGCCGGGAACGCACGCATTATCGCCGGTCTCGGCCGCCATCAGGCCTTCGATCGAGCCCTTGCCGAATTTCTCCTTCTCCTTGCTCGCGCGCTTGGCCGCGGCATAGGAGGCCCAAGCGGCCACGTCCTCGCCGACGCCGGGCACGATGCCGATGCCGGTGCCGATCAGGCCGGAACGGATCACGGTGCGCCAGTATTGCGTGACGTCGCGAAGCTTCGGGATCACGGTGTCGAACGCGTTGATCGTCACCGCGCGCGGCACATCCTTCATCACGGTGAGCACTTCGGCGAAGCCGAACGCACCGACCAGCGCGGGTACCAGTGAAATGCCACCAGAGATATCGTGGATGCCGAAGGTGTAGCGATCATAGGCATAGAGCCCGTCCTGGCCGATGCCGGCGATAAACAGGCCGAGAAAGCCGGCCATCCAGCCCTTGATCGCGTCGTTACCAGTGAGGTTGCCGGAAATGACGACGCCGAACACCGCGAGCCAGAAAAACTCGTAGGCGCCGAACTTGAGCGCCATCTCGCCCAGCACCGGCGTGAAGAAGGCGAGCGCCAGCATGCCGATCCAGGTGCCGAGAACGGAGCCGGAGGTGGCGATGCCCATGGCGCGGCCGGCCAGCCCCTGCTTGGCCAAGGCGTGGCCGTCGAGGCAGGACGCAGCCGAGGCCGGCGTGCCGGGGATATTCAAGAGGATCGCGCTACGGCTGCCGCCATAGATCGCGCCGACATAAGTGCAGATCAGGATCAGCAGCGCCTGGCTCGGCGGCAGCGCGATCGTGAGCGTCGTCATCAGCGCGACGCCCATGGTGGCGGTGAGGCCCGGTAATGCGCCGATGATGAAGCCGATGAGCGAAGAAAGCAGCGCGTAGAAGATCGAGGACGGCGTCATGAAGTCGGCAAGCGAACTGAAAAAGCCAATGATCCCGTCGAACATCGGGGCGCTCAGGGCAGCCGGACCAGGAAGAGATCCTGGAACAGGTAGTGGATGGTGAAGCCGGCGATCAGGCCGAAGGCCATGGCGAACATGGCGCCGCGCGCGAGCGTACCGTCGCGGCGGCGTGCGGGGAACTGGAAAACGAAGACGGTGACGGCTGTGAAGAGTGCGGCCGCCAGCCAGAACGGCGGGCCGCGGCCGACGAGGCCGATGGCGAAGCCCAGGCACAGCACGAGCGCGGCGATCAGCCGCCAGTGGTCCGCAATCCGCAGCGTAGGCAAGCGCACGTTCGCGAGCGCGCCTGCCCGCGCGGCGCGACCCATGAGAATGACCGCCATCAGCGCGATCGCGGCCCCGAGCAGCCCGGGCACCAGGCCCGGCGCCGTATAGATCGCGGCGGACAGGCGCTCGAGGCGGTCCATCTGCCAGGCGCCGATCATGATGGCGAGCGCGAGCGTGAGCCAAGCCGCTCCCGTCAGCAAATCAGCGAGCGGCGCCGGTTTCTCGTCGTCCATGTTTGAGCCTTGAAAGGAAGGCCGCTCCTGGCGGAGCGGCCTTCACTTCGTTCGGTTAGGAGCGCGGAATGCCGACGGTGTCGGGTGCAACCTTCGACTTGCCGCTGTCGTGCAGGAGCCAGCCATAGGCCTGGATCGCGGGCATGGCCGCCTTGAGCGCGGCGTCGCCGGCGGACGGGGCGAAGACGGCTCCGTTCTTCTCGGCATAGGCCTTGATCGTAACCGACTTCCCGATCACATCGGCCCACACCTTGTCGAGCGTGGCAAGCACTGCCGGCGGAGCGCTCTTCGGCACAAAGATGCCGAAATAGTTGGTATCGGGCTTGAAGCCCGAAACCTGCGCGGTGACCGGCGGGATGGTGCCGAAGCCCTCGAGCACGAGCGGCTGGTCGGAGAGCACCGCGAGCGCACGCAGGCGGTTGGCGCGGAGCATGTTGGCCTGCTCGACCGCGAGCTGAGTGGTCACCTCGGTTTCGCCGGCGACCGTGGCGTTCACCGCCGGATTGCCGCCATCATAAGTAACGTGCTTGTAGGTGAGGCCGAGCGCGCGCGTGAAGGTCTCGATCGCGGCGTGGCCGGAGGAATTGACGCCGGCAGTGGCGACCGTCACTTGGCCCGGCTTCGCCTTCATGGCGGCCACGAGATCGGCCGCAGTCTTGTAGGGCGAGTTCGGGTTCACGCCGAGTACGGAGACGTTGGCGACCACGAGATAAAGCCGCCAGTCGGCGACCTTGGTGTCCAGCAAGCCGCTGACGATATAGGTGCCGATGTCCTTGGCGGCACCCGAGGCCCAGGTGTAGCCGTCTTTCGGCGCCTCGAGCACGTTCTTGGTGCCGATCGAGCCGGACGCGCCCGGCTGATTGATCACCACGACCTTCTGGCCGAGCGCCTTCTCGATCTCGGCGGCGGTGACGCGCACCACCTGATCGGTCGAGCCGCCGGCGGCCCAGGGTACCACGATGGTGATCGGCTTGTCGGGCTTCCAGGCGTATTGGGCCGATGCCGTGCCGGTGAATCCGAGCACGGCGGCGGCCGCGAGCATGAAGATACGAAGCATGGTTTCCTCCCTAGACGTTTGCGTTCTTCCGTTTCGATCGGACCGGCTCTCGCCGGCCGATCGTCTTGCCTTCCCGCCCGCGGCTCAGGCCAGGCCGTGCACTGCGAGCAGTTTCGACATGCGCGCCGCCGCCAGGTCCGGGTCGTGCAGGACGCGGGCCTTATCGGCGAGGCGGAATAGTTCGGCCAGATGCAGAATGGAGCGTGCGCTTTCCTGGCCGCCGATCATGATGAAATGATCCTGCAGGCCGTTGAGCCAGGCAAGGAACACGACGCCGGTCTTGTAGAAGCGGGTCGGCGCCTTGAAGATGTGACGCGAGAGCGGCACGGTCGGCTCCAGGATACCGTGAAAGCCCTGCAAATCGCCCTTGGCGAGACGGGCGAGCGAGGCGGAAGCGGCCGGTGCGATGGCGTCGAAAATGCCCAGAAGCGCGTCCGAATGGCCGTCGTCGTCGCCGGCGATCAGCTCCGCATAGTTGAAATCGTCGCCCGTATACATGCGCACGCCCGCCGGAAGGCGGCGGCGCATGGCGATTTCTTTTTCCTTGGAGAGCAGCGAGATTTTCACACCATCCACCTTGGCGGCGTGTTCATGGAGAATGCCGAGGCACGTTTCCATCGCCGCCATGTGGTCGGCGTTACCCCAATAGCCGGCGAGCGCCGGATCGAACATTTCGCCGAGCCAATGGATGATCACCGGCTCTTTCACTTGGCGGAGAATGCGGCCATAGACGCGAGCATAGTCCTCCGGGCCCTTTGCCGCGCGGACGAGCGCGCGGCTCGCCATCACGATCAGCCGGCCGCCCATGGCCTCGACCGCCTCGATCTGTTCCTCGTAGGCGCGGATGACGTCGTCGATGCTCACGTCCGGCCCGGGCGCGATGTGGTCGGTACCGACGCCGCAAGCGATCTTGACGCCGGGCCGCGCCTTTGCCGCGTCGAGTGCGCGGCGGATCAGTTCGCGGGCGCCGTTCCAGTCGAGACCCATACCGCGCTGGGCCGTGTCCATGGACTCGGCGACGCCGAGGCCTAGATCCCAGAGATATTCTCGGAAGGCGATGGTGCGCTCCCAGTCGATCGCGGCATCGAGCCAGGGATCGTTGTCGACCAAGGGATCGGCGACCACGTGGGCGGCGGCGAAGGCGACGCGATTGAAGCTTTTGGTCTCGGCCTTGGACGGGAACAGGGTCGGTTCGCCGGTCCGGTACGGCTCGAGGCGGCGCTCTACGGTGGGAAGCGAAATCGTCGCCATGGTCAGATCTTCAGCTCCGGCACGTCGATCCAGCGGCGCTCGGCCCAACTTTGCATGCCGAGTTCGGCGAGCTGCACGCCCTTGGCGCCTTCCACGAGATCGTGGCTCCACGGCGCACCGGCGCAGACGTGGCGGATGAAGCCCTCCCACTGAATCTTAAAGCCGTTGTCGTAGTGGATGTTGTCGGAAACTTCCTCCCATTGTTCGCGAAAGTCGATGGTTTGCGGAACATCGGGATTCCAGACCGGACGTGGTGTCTTCTCGCGCGGTTGGGTCCAACAGCGGGTAAGCCCCGCGACCGCGGAGCCGTGGGTCCCGTCGACCTGGAACGTCACCAGATCGTCGCGCCGGACGCGCACGCTCCAGGATGAATTAATGTGGGCGATGACGCCGCCTTCGAGCTGGAAGGTCGTATAGGCGGCATCGTCGACATCGGCAGCGTAGGTCTTACCGCTTTCATCGACGCGGCTTGGAATGTGGTTGGCGCCGAGGCAGCTCACGGCTTTCACTTTTCCAAAAAGATTGTCGAGCACGTAGCGCCAGTGGCAAAGCATATCGAGGATGATGCCGCCGCCTTCGGCCTTCTTGTAGTTCCAGCTCGGGCGCTGTGCGGGCACGCCCCAGTCGCCTTCGAACACCCAGTAGCCGAACTCGCTGCGCACCGAGAGCATACGGCCGAAGAAGCCGGCTTCACTCAGCGCCTTGATCTTGCGCAGCCCCGGCAAGAACAGCTTGTCCTGCACGACGCCGTGCTTAACGCCCTTCTTCTTCGCAAGTTTGGCGAGCGCAACAGCCTTGTCGAGGCTGTCGGCAACCGGCTTCTCGCAATAGACGTGCTTGCCGGATTCGATGGCGCGGCTAACGAGATCGGCACGTGCCTGCGTCGTCGCGGCGTCGAAAAAGATCGTGTCGTTCTCATTCTTAAGAGCGGCGTCGAGATCGGTGGTGTGCCGCTCGATGCCGTGCTCGCGCGCCAGTGCGGCGAGCTTCTCGGCGTTACGGCCGACCAGGATCGGATCGGGCATGACCCGGTCGCCGTTCGAAAGGGAGACGCCCCCCTGCTTGCGGATGGCGACGATCGAGCGCACGAGGTGCTGGTTCAGCCCCATGCGCCCCGTGACGCCGTGCATGACGATGCCGAGCGTGCGCGTCGCCAACTCGCCTTCCTCCCG
>JAYUHJ010000456.1:0-7608 GCA_043767065.1 Hyphomicrobiales bacterium
GGGCCGACGGCGATGATCTCGCCCTCGGACGGCTTCTCTTTCACGGTGTCGGGGATGATGATGCCGCCGGCAGTCTTCTCCTCGGCGTCGATGCGGCGCACGACGACACGGTCGTGCAACGGACGAAACTTCATGAGCAACCTCCAAGCATTTGTTATTGCAGCATTTTCTGACGCCGCGAGGAATTGAGCGGGACGTCTAGGCTGGAGATGGTCGGCCCCCTCCAGCTCTGCAAGAGGGTGAATAGCAAATTTTGGCACTCTGGGAAGGGGAGTGATAATGCATTGACTTAAATGGTTAATTCGGCCCGCCGCGGCACGCTGTTGGCCGTTGGCCGGAGCGTTGTCAGCAATCTGCGCCCCATGCTGCTAACGCCTTGAAACTGCACAAATAATCCAAGAATTCGGCTTGCTCTCAATGAGCGGTGGCGGCGAACATGCGCTGCTGGACGTGGAGATTCGCATGCACTCGGAAGACTTCGCGAAGCAAGTGAAGGGCTACGGCTTGACCACCGCCCATATCCTCTACCGGCTGCCGGACCATCCGCGGCTGCTGCAGACCTATGTCTGGCAGGACTACGACTTGTTTCCGCGCTTCCCGGCGCTGGTGCGCTTTCTTGATTTCTGGCGGCGCGAGCTGGAAGGGCCGCTGCACTCGGTGACGGTGGCGCATGCGCGCCTGATCAAGCCCGCGGAAATCAGTGCGATCGGCAGCGAGTTCCGGCTGCACTGAACGGCGTCAATAGGCGAGCTTCGGATACCAATCCTTGCCGCGGCCTTCGGGCGTGAAGTCGAGGAGATTCCACAGCGGCCAGATCATATCGACATGACGTCCGTTCTGACCAGGCTCCGCGGGCGGGAACAGAAGCTCGGTGTGATAGACATGATGGATCTTGCCGTTGCGGCGGACGAACACATTGAGCGAGGGCCATTGCGAGCCGTCGGCGCCTTCGCCGAAATAGTCGCGGTTATAGGTGTTGTCGGCGGACGAGAGCAATCGAAGCTTCGACCAGCCGCGCTCACGTGCATAGGCGCGGATGCGTTCGATCGGAGACTTTGCGATCACGACGAGGCTCGCGCGTTGCGCGACATGCGGCGCCTGGCCGGTTAGTCCGTCCAACATCGAGGTACACATCGGACAGGCCTTGGCCATGGCCGGCCCATACATGAAGCTGTAGGCCACGAGCGTATTCTTGTCACCGAAGAGCTCCGAGAGCCGCACGCGGCGAACGGTCGTCGTATCCGCGATATCGGCGGCGCCTTCCTCGAAGGCGTAGTCCTGCGGCACCGTTCCGCCGAGCGGAAGCCTTCGCCGCGCGGCCGCCACACTTTCGATTTGGCGGCGCAATTCTATCTCGGAGCGCAGCAGAGCGTTGCGCGCCTTGCGGTAGCCGGCGCTCTCGCCCGGGAAGTGCTTGTCGTGGAGGGCGGACGCCCTGCGCGGCGAGCCATTGCTCGCCCGCTTTTGTTTGCGTTTCGGCTTCTTTGCCATGGGAAAACTCCCGATATGTTCGTGACGATGTTATTTAGCGAATATGTTAAATAACAACAGGCAAATGGTCAAGCCTGTATTCCACCGGCCGCTGGCTCATTTCTTCCTTTTCCTTTTCGCCGGCATCGGGCCGACATATTTCTTCGCCAACGCAATCCCCTTCTTGAGCGCCGCCCCCTTGCAATTGTCGGGTTTGACCCAAACGAACCCATGCATTCGCCGGCCAGCCAAAACCATCCGGCTCGTACCGGGCAGTTTTAGTGCTGCGGCTTCCTGCTCCTTTCCGACGCGAAACATGACGCCACGCCAGCCGGTGCCGCAAAGCATGTTTCCGCGCCACATGAAGCAAATGCCGCCGAACATTTTCTGCTCGGCGATGTTGCGGGTGCGCTTCAGCGCTGTGCGCATGCGTTCGGCGGCGGCTTGGTCGTAGGCCATGGCATACCTCCCCGAATTTCGCTCCGGTCCATCCCGCTTGGCGAATGGGATGGTGCCGTGCCAACCTTGAGACAAGAAGACTAACGCGGCGAAAGGGCGACGTCAGCCCGCTCGCGAGGTGGAGGAACGCCATGAAGCGGATTCTGTCGGCATTCGTAGTCGTCATCGGCCTGATAGCGGCCGGAGTTGCGTGGGCGCAAAGCCTGCCGCAAGTGGCGCCGGAGCAAGCCGGTTTCTCGACCGAGCGGTTGGCGCGCATCACCCAGACGCTGCGCGACGACATCGAGGCTGGTGCGTTACCCGGCGCGGTCTTGCTCATCGCGTGCGAAGGCAAGATCGCTTATTTTGAATCCTTCGGCGCGCTCGATCCGCAAACAAAGGCGCCGATGGCGAAAGACTCGATCTTCCGCATCTATTCCATGACCAAGCCGATCGTCTCGGTCGCCGCGATGATGCTGGTGGAGGAGGGCAGGATTTCGCTCAACGATCCGATCGCCAAGTACCTTCCTGAATTCAAGGACGTGAAGGCCGGTGTCGAGAAGCCAGGTCCCGACGGGAAGCCAACACTCGAGCTGGTGCCGGCGCGGCGGCCGATAACGGTGCAGGACCTGATGCGCCACACCTCGGGCCTGACCTATGGCGTGTTCGGCGACAATCTGGTGAAGCGGGCCTATCGCGACGCAAAGATTTTCGACGGCGACCCGGACAATGCCGAATTTTCGAAGCGGGTCGCCGCATTGCCGCTGATGCTGCAGCCGGGAACACAGTGGGAGTACAGCCACGCGACCGATATCCTCGGCCGCCTGGTTGAAGTGGCCTCCGGAAAATCACTCTATCAATTCGCCAAGGAGCGAATCCTCGATCCGCTCGGCATGAAGGACACGAGCTTCTTCGTGACCGATCCGGCCAAGCACAGCCGGATCGTCGAGCCGTTCGCCAATGACCGTGCGATCGGCGTCGGCGCCGAATTTTTCGATCCGCGCGTGCAGCGCAAATGGGAGTCGGCGGGCGGTGGCATGATGGGCACCGCAATCGACTACGCCCGCTTCCTGCAAATGCTGCTCGACGGCGGCACGTTCGAGAGCAAGCGCTATCTTAGCCCGAAAACCATCGCCTATATGACCAACGATCATCTCGGAAGCATCCCGGCGAGCTTCAATGCGGACGGCTACGGCTTCGGGCTCGGCTTCGGCGTGCGCAAGCAGACCGGCGTTTCGGCGCTGCCCGGCAGCGCCGGCGACTACACCTGGGCCGGCGCTGGCGGTACCTATTTCTGGGTCGATCCGGCGGAGAAGATGTTCGTGGTGTTCATGATCCAGGCGCCGAAGCAACGCCTCTATTACCGCAACCTGATGCGGAACATGGTCTATGGGGCGATGATCCGCTGAACCGGCGGCCGGTTCGCGCGGCGATGTATTGATCAAGGTGTAATGGAAGTTCTCAATGCCGCGTATTCGCTTTGACTTCGGCAAGATCCAGCTCGACGCCGAGCTGCTCGACACCCCGACCGCCAAGGCGATCGCGGCCGCGCTGCCGATCAAAGGCCGTGCCCTCACCTGGGGCGAAGAGGTCTATTTCGATATCCCGGTGAAGGCGGCGCGCGAGGCGGACGCGCGCGCGGTGGTGACGCCGGGTGAGATCGCCTACTGGCCCGATGGCAGTGCCATCGCCATCGGCTTCGGCCGGACGCCGATCAGCCGCGGCGACGAGACGCGGCTCGCATCCCCCTGCAATGTCTGGGCGAAGGCGCTCGGCGATGTGAAGATGCTCGCGGGCGTACGCGAGGGCACGCCGATCTCGGTCGAGATTCTCAAGGAATGAACATGCAACGCAAGAGGCCGCCGTTTCGCGCCGATCATGTGGGTAGCCTCCTGCGCCCGCAGGAACTGAAGGACGCGCGTGCGAAGCGCGAGCGCGGCGAAATCGACGCGGCGGCGCTGAAAGCGATCGAGGATCAAGCGATCCGCGACGTGATCAAGAAGCAGGAGGAAGTGGGCCTCCAGGTCATCACCGACGGCGAGTTCCGCCGCTCGTTCTGGCATTACGATTATCTCGGCGGCATCGACGGCGTCGAGATTTTCACGCCGGAAAAGGGCCTGGCCTTCAAGGGCGCGACGCTGCGCCCGATCTCGCTGCGGCTCACGGGCAAGGTCGGCGGCTTCTCGGGCCACCCGATGCTCGATCATTTCAAGTTCGTGCGCGACCACGCCAAGCGCACGCCGAAAATGACGATCCCGGCGCCGTCGGCGCTGCATTTCCGCGGCGGGCGCGAGACGATCAGCGAGAGAATCTATCCCGACATGGCCGAATTCTATCGCGATCTCGGCCAGGCTTATCGGAGGGCGGTTAAGGCATTCGCCGATACGGGCTGCCGCTATCTGCAGCTCGACGAGGTCTATCTGGTTTATCTGTGCGACCCGGAATTGCGCGAGTTCGTGCGCAAGCGCGGCGAGGACCCGGACGAGCTGATGCACATCTATGCCGATCTCATCAACACGGCGATGGCCGACGCGCCCGCCGACATGACGATCGCCATGCATCTGTGCCGCGGCAATTTCCGCTCCACCTACATGGCCTCGGGCGGCTACGAGCCGGTGGCCGACGTCCTGTTCAACAAGATCAACGTGCACGGCTATTTCATGGAGTACGACACGGCGCGCGCCGGCGGCTTCGAGCCGTTGCGCTTCGTGCCCAAAGGCAAGACCGTGGTGCTCGGGCTGGTCACCTCGAAGAGCGGCCGGCTCGAGAGCAAGGACGAGATCGAGCGGCGCATCGAGGAAGCGGCGAAGTTCATCGATATCGATCAGCTTTGCCTTTCGCCGCAATGCGGCTTCGCTTCCACCGAGGAGGGCAATCTTCTCGCTGAGGATGAGCAATGGGCGAAGATCAAGCGCGTGATCGAGATCGCGGGGGAAGTGTGGGGATGAATAACGTCATCCTGAGGTGTGAGCCCGAAGGGCGAGCCTCGAAGGATGACGTTCGTGGTCGCACGCCCTCCTTCGAGGGCGGCCACGCAAGTCGGCTGTTGCCGACTAGCGCATTGTAAAGTGCCGATCTCGGGTAAACCCGAGATCGGCGGCCGCCACCTCAGGATGACGTGCTTAGGTAGGGAGGAATATTGAATGAAAAGAACCAAGCCGCCATTTCGCGCCGACCATGTGGGCAGCCTGCTGCGCACCGGGCCGATCAAGGAAGCCCGCGCGAAACGCGAGAAGGGCGAGATCAGCGCGGCGCAGCTGAAAGAGATCGAAGACCGGGAAATTCCGAAGATCATCAAGAAGCAGGAAGAAGCCGGCCTGCAAGCGATCACCGACGGCGAGGAACGCCGTGCATGGTGGCATCTCGATTTTCTCGAGGGGCTCGACGGCACTGAATCCTACGACATGCCGCAGGGCGTGCAGTTCCACGGCACGCAGACCAAGGCCAAGGGCGTGCGAACCATCGGCAAGCTCGGCTTCACGGGCCACCCGATGCTCGAGCATTTCAAATTTCTGAAAGCGCACACCGGGCAGACGCCGAAAATGACGATCCCGAGCCCGAGCGCGCTCTATGGCCGGGCCGCGAGCCGCGTGGCGGTGAGCGAGAAGGCCTATCCGGATCTCGACGAATTCTTCGACGATCTCGGCAAGACCTACAAGAAAGCGATCCGCGGGTTCTACGATGCCGGCTGCCGTTATTTGCAGCTCGACGAGGTGTTCATGGTGCTGTTGTGCGATCCGGAGCAGCACAAGGCGCTCAAGGCGCGCGGCGACGACCCGGACAAAATGCCGGGCATCTACGCCGACGTTTACAACGCGGCGCTCAAGGACCTGCCGGCCGACATGACCATTACGATGCATCTGTGCCGCGGAAATTTTCGCTCGACCTTCGTGGGCAGCGGCGGCTATGAGCCGATCGCCGAGACGCTGCTCTCCAAGATCAACGTGCACGGCTATTTCATGGAGTACGACACCGAGCGCGCCGGCGGCTTCGAGCCGTTGCGCTTTCTTCCAAAGGGCAAGAGCGTGGTGCTCGGGCTGATCACCTCGAAATTCCCGCAGCTCGAGTCCAAGGACGCGATCAAGCGGCGCATCGATGCCGCCGCCAAGTTCGCGCCGCTCGATCAGCTTTGCCTTTCGCCGCAATGCGGCTTCGCCTCGACCGAGGAGGGCAACATCCTCACCGAGGACGAGCAGTGGCGGAAGCTCCGGCACGTAGTCGAGATCGCGGAAGAAGTGTGGGGCTGATGGTCGGAATCGTTGCGGGCAAGGTCGCTATCGTCACCGGCGGCGGGCGCGGCATCGGCCGCGCCATCGCGCATATTATGGCCAAGGAAGGCGCGCGCGTCGTGGTCGCCGACGTCGGCGCGAGCATCGAGGGCGCGGGAGCGGATGCCGGTCCGGCCGAGACCGTGGTTCAGGAAATCAAGCAAGCCGGCGGCGAGGCGATCGCCTCGACGCTCAGCATTTCGGAGGCCGCGAACGCCGACAAGATCGTGCAGGCCGCGCTCGATGCGTTCGGGCGCGTCGATATTCTCGTGAACAACGCCGGAATTCTGCGCGACCGCATCTTCCACAAGATGAGCGTGGCCGACTGGGCCGAGGTGATCGCGGTGCACCTGAACGGCAGCGCGTACCTCAGTCTCGCTTGCGGCCGTCGCTTCCGCGAGCAGGGATCGGGCGCGTTCGTGCACATGACTTCGACCTCGGCGCTGGTCGGCAATTACGGCCAGGCCAATTACATGGCGGCCAAGCTCGGGCTCGTGGGTCTTTCGCGCGGCATCGCACTCGACATGGCGCGCTTCAATGTGCGCTCGAATTGCGTGGCGCCCTTCGCCTGGAGCCGGATGATCGAGTCGATCCCGGTCGAAAACGAGATCGCCAAGCGCGAGGTCGAGCGCGCGAAGTTGCTCAAGCCCGAGCACATCGCGCCGCTGGTCGTATTCCTCGCCTCGGAGCGGGCGAAAGCGATCAGCGGGCAGGTGTTCGGGGTGCGGCGGAACGAGATTTATCTGTTCAGCCAGCCGCGACCGGTGAAGACGCTGCATCGCGTTGAAGGCTGGACACCGGAGACCATCGCCGAGACCTTGCCCGGCGCGTTCAAGGATTCGCTTACGCCGTTCGGAGGAACGGCGGAGTTTTTTAATTGGGAGCCGTTGTAACAAACGTCATCCTGAGGTGCGAGCGCGGAGCGCGAGCCTCGAAGGATGACGTTTGCAATTGAACGGTCATCCTTCGAGGGCCGCCTTTGGCGGCCACCTCAGGATGACGGAACCTTACCCCCGTCCCACGAACGGCATTTTTGTCGCCATCACCGTCATGAACAGCACGTTGGCGTCGAGTGGCAGGCTCGCCATATAGGCCACCGAAGAACCGACGTGCTCCACGTCCATCAGGGGCTCGGGCTTCACCGAGCCATCGGCTTGCGGCACGCCCTGGGCCATGCGCGCTGCAAGTTCCGTCAGCGCGTTGCCGATGTCGATCTGGCCGCAGGCAATGTCATAGACGCGGCCGTCGAGGGCGGTGGCCTTCGTCAGCCCTGTCACCGCATGCTTGGTCGAGGTATAGGGCGCCGAGCGCGGGCGCGGCGCGTGCGCCGAGATCGAGCCGTTATTGATGATGCGGCCGCCGCGCGGCGTCTGGTCCTTCATGATCTTGAAGGCCTCCTGCGTGCACAGGAACACGCCGGTGAGGTTCACCG
>JAYUHJ010000457.1:0-3211 GCA_043767065.1 Hyphomicrobiales bacterium
GACGCTGGTCGATGAGGATACCGACGAGAAGAAGGTCTGGCACCTCGTGGGCGAGACCGAGGCGGACGCCAAGGCCGGCCGCATCTCCATCACCTCGCCGCTGGCGCGCGCTCTGATCGGCAAGAAGAAAGGCACGTCGGTGGAAGTGATGACGCCCAAGGGCGCCCGCGGCTACGGGATCACCAAGGTCGAGTGGCGCTAATCGTCAGCGCGCCAACGCCCCAACAATCATCATGCCCGGCCTTGTGCCGGGCATCCACGTTTTGGAGCTGCGCGCCGGTAAGACGTGGATGGCCGGGACAAGCCCGGCCATGACGGTGCGACTTATTCTGCCGTCTTCGCCAGATCGATCGGCACCATGGCCTCGTCCTTGGAGCGGCGGAGCGAGAGGGCGGTTTTTACGTTGCGCACGTTCGGCGCGCCGGTGAGTTCGGTGACGAACGCCTGGAACGTGGCGAGGTCCGGCGCCACGCACTTCAGGATGAAATCCACCTCGCCCGAGAGCATCCAGCATTCGCGCACCAGCGGCCAGCGGCGCACGCGCTGCTCGAAGGCGAGGAGATCGGCCTCGGCCTGGCTCACCAGATGCACCATGGCGAAGACGGCAACCTCGTAGCCGAGCTTCTTCTCGTCCAGGAGCGCGCGATAGCCGCGGATGATGCCGGCTTCCTCGAGCGCGCGCATGCGCCTGAGGCACGGCGGCGCCGAGATGCCCACCCGGCGCGACAGCTCGACATTGGTGATGCGGCCGTCCTTCTGCAGTTCGCTCAGAATCTTCCAGTCGATCGCATCGAGTTGGTCGCGCATGGGGGTTACCGCCGCGCCCGGCGGTGGGCCGGGATGGGACCTTGGTAATCGCGCCCGGCGGCCCGCGCAAGCGCTGCAAAATCGGCCATCCACGGCTCACCGATCCGTGTGCGGAGCCCGGTTTGCAGGTTGGCTCCCGGCACGCCATATCTAGCCCGGGCTGACGATTCCAACTCCGAGAAACCCATGGCAAGCGAGCACGTCCGCGTCGTCATCATTGGCTCGGGGCCGGCAGGCTATACGGCCGCGATCTATGCCGCGCGCGCCATGCTGAAGCCCGTGCTGATCGCCGGCATGCAGCCGGGCGGGCAAATGACGATCACGACCGACGTCGAGAATTACCCGGGCTTCCCTCATGTGATTCAGGGGCCGTGGCTCATGGAACAGATGCGCGAGCAGGCGGAGCACGTCGGCACCCGCATGCTCAGCGATCATGTGAACAAGCTCGACTTGTCGCACCGGCCGTTCAAGGTGACCTGCGAATCCGGCGCCGTATTCCTCGCCGACACGGTGATCCTTGCCTCCGGCGCCCAGGCCAAGTGGCTCGAGCTTCCTTCCGAGGCGAAGTTTCGCGGCTTCGGCGTTTCGGCCTGCGCCACCTGCGACGGCTTCTTTTATCGCGGCAAGGAGGTGCTGGTGGTCGGCGGCGGCAATACCGCGGCCGAGGAGGCTTTGTTCCTCACCAATTTCGCCACCAAGGTCACGCTGGTGCACAGGCGCGATACCCTGCGCACCGAGAAGATGCTGCAGGAGCGCGTGTTCGCCAATCCCAAGATCGAAGTCGTCTGGGACACCGCAGTCGACGACATTCTCGGAGGCGGCGAGCCGCTCAAGGTCACCGGCGTCAGTCTCAAGAATCTGAAGACCGGCAAGCTCACCGAAAAGAAGCTCGACGGCGTGTTCGTCGCCATCGGTCACAAGCCGGCGACCGAGCTGGTCGAGAGCCAGATCAAGATGAAGCCCAACGGCTATGTGTGGACCGCGCCCAATTCGACGGCGACCTCGGTGGCTGGTCTATTTGCGGCAGGCGACGTCGCCGACGATATTTTCCGCCAGGCGGTGACGGCGGCCGGGCTCGGCTGCATGGCCGCGCTGGAGGCCGAGAAGTTCCTCGCCCACGAGGAAGCGGCACACAAGAAGGACGCGGCGGAGTAATTGATTTCCCCTCCCCCTTGTGGGGAGAGGCCAAGGGGTGGGGGTCGAAAAGAGATGCGCCTGGATCGGATTCCGATGCGTCTGACAAGAGCGGTCTGAGGAAGGTACAAACGCGCGTGACAAAGATCGAGGCGAAGGAAGCATATTTCATCAAGCTCGGACGCGGAGGTGAGTGGGAAGACGAATGCCTGCGCGACAGCACACTTCGTTTTGGTTATCGCGAAACGCCCCACGACCTGTGTCTCGACGGCAACTGGGAGGCCGTCCAGCAATTTTGGGAGACGCGACAGGGCGATGCCGGCGTAGCGACGCGCAACATGAACCAAATTCGAATATTCTATGAGGCGGGCGTCGAGACTGTTTTCATCACGTTTGCTCGCAGCCTCATGTACTGGTGTCGCCCGAGTGGCTCCGTGGAAGTTCTAGCCGATGGCTGGAGGCGACGTAGCACCGTGCAAGGCTGGAACAGCAAGAGCGTCGGCGGCATCTCCCTGACCGTAGACCGGCTCTCCGGCCATCTGCTCAAGGTTCAGCGGTTTCAGGGTACAATCTGCCAAGTGAAAGCCTTCGACTATCTTCTGCGAAAGCTGAACGATGAATTGTTGCCAGAAGTCGCGGCAGCGGAGGAAGCCGAGCGCGCACTGATTGATTCCATCACCGGCTTGATCCGCCGTTTGACTTGGCAGGATTTTGAATTACTCGTGGACCTGATTTTTTCGGCAAGCGGATGGCGCAGGATTGGCCGCGTGGGTGGCCCACAGAAGACGGTGGATCTCGAACTCCGTCTTCCTACGACTGACGAACGCGCCTTCGTGCAGATAAAGTCGCAAGCCAACGACGCGAGTTTTCGGGAGTACGCCGAACGTTTCGCCGAAGCAGATTCCTATAAGTACATGTTCTTCGTTTGGCATACGGGCGAGGTTACTGCCGCCGATGGTGCGGACGGCGTCAAACTCATCGGACCTGCGCGTCTCGCCCGCATGGTCCTCGACGCGGGCCTTACGTCCTGGCTGCGAGAGAAAGTGTCGTGAGGCACGCAACGACCCCCCTCCCCAACCCTCCCCCACAAGGGGGGAGGGAGAAAATGCGAGCGAAGCGCTGATGGACTGGGACAAGCTGAAAATCTTTCACGCCGCGGCCGAGGCCGGGAGGCGCCGCCTCGGCGCGATGCAGCGCGATGGCCAGCTCATGCTTAACCGCAAGCGCCAGCTCTGCCTGCCGGACAAACTCGATTTGATCAAGGGCCGGG
>JAYUHJ010000458.1:0-7600 GCA_043767065.1 Hyphomicrobiales bacterium
GGGAATGCCTGATTCCTGGCTGTAGCCGACCGCGGCCGGCACGCCCGAATCCGGCACCGGCACGATCACGTCGGCATCGGCGCGCACTTCGCGCGCCAGCTCACGGCCCATGGCCGTGCGCACGTCATAGACCGGCTTGCCGCCGACGATCGAATCCGGGCGGGCGAAGTAGACGTATTCGAATATGCAGGGCCGGGCCTGCATGGGCGGGAACGGTTTGATCGATTGCAGCCCTTCCTCGGTGATGACCACGACCTCGCCGTTCTCGATGTCGCGCTCGAAGCGGGCGCCGATGATGTCGAGCGCGCAGGTCTCCGACGCCAGAATATAGGACTTGCCGAGCCGCCCGAGCACCAGCGGGCGGATGCCCAAGGGGTCGCGGGCGCCGATCAGCTTCTTGTTGGTCAGCGCCACGAACGAATAGGCGCCCTCGAGCTGGCGCAAGGCGTCGATAAAGCGCTCGATGAAGCGCGGCATTTTCGAGCGCGCGACCAGATGCAGCATCACCTCGGTATCGCTGGTGGACTGCATCATCGCGCCGTCGCGCACCAGCTGGCGCCGGAGCGACAGGCCGTTGGTCAGGTTGCCGTTATGGCCGATGGCGAGACCGCCGCCGTCGAGCTCGGCGAACAGCGGCTGCGCGTTACGCAGGATGTTCTGGCCAGTGGTGGAGTAGCGCGTGTGGCCGCAGGCGGTGCTGCCCGGCAGACGATCGATCACCTCGCGCCGCGTGAAGTTGTCGCCTACGAGTCCAAGCCGCTTTTCCGAATGAAATCGCTTGCCATCGTAGGTGACGATGCCGGCCGCTTCCTGGCCGCGATGCTGCAGCGCGTGTAGACCGAGCGCGGTGATCGTCGCGGCATCGGGATGATCGAAAATGCCGAACACGCCGCACTCCTCGCGCAGGCGGTCGTCGTCGAGGTCGCGCGCGAACGTCTTCACGCCGTCTTCGACTTTGGCCATTCGGCCCTCCGGCTCGAAAAGCTCAGCGGCCCGTGCCGCGGGTGCTCTCGAGCAATTGTTCGAACCACTGCCGGTCGGAACGCTTGTACCCGTTTTCGGTCGTCCGCTCCGCGAGCCGCGGCTGCACGTCAAGCTGCGAGCGTCGGCCTGGCGCCTCAGGCGCCTCGTCTTCGCGTGGACGCTTCCAGTACTTCAAGATGGCGTTTTCAGGGTCGTCCGGCAACATGGACCGGAGCGAATCCCCGGTTGCTTGCAGCACCACGCGCGAGCGGGCGTTCTTGGCCCAGTCCGGCTGGCTGTTGGCCGGTACCAGCCAGACGAAGAACTCGAATGCGACCACCATGATCACCAGCCCGCGCGCCAGCCCGAAAACGAACCCGAGCGTGCGGTCGAGCGCGCCGACTCGGCTGTCGAGGACGGCGTCGGAGATTTTCACCGTGACCAGCGAGACGATGAGCAGCGTGCCGAGAAACAGACCGCCGATGGCGATGCCGTTGGCGACCAGATCGTTGCTCACGTACTGCTTCACATAGGGCACGGTGCGCGAGAAGCCATAGAGCGTGACGCCGGCGGCGACGATCCAGGAGGCGATCGACAGGATCTCGCGCATGAAACCGCGAACCATGGCGAGCAGGCCCGAAATCAGCATGACCCCGAGCAGAACGATATCGAGAAGGGTAATGGGCATTCCTCAATGGCTCCGCGGCGGCCCGAGTCGCGGCATCCGGCCGCGCGCTATATAGCCTTGCCTCCTGTCGCAGTCACCCGTCTTCCGCGCCCCCTGCGACGGAGCGGCGCGGCCTGGGTGCCCGGGCCGCAAGATCGGCGACGACGCTTGCCAGCGAACCTACGGTTACAACCTGCAGGCCTTCGCTCGCCGTGCCCCGGCCGTTGTCGGGTACCACGGCCCGGGTAAAGCCGAGCTTACCGGCCTCCTTGAGCCGGGCGGCGGCCTGCGGCACGGCCCGGACCGCGCCGGAAAGGCTCACCTCGCCGAAATAAACGGCATCGGCGGGCAGGGGCGTGCCGGTGAGCGCGGAAACCAGCGCGGCGGCGACCGCAAGGTCCGCGGCGGGCTCCACGATGCGCAGGCCTCCTGCGACGTTGAGATAGACGTCGTGGCCCGAGAGCCGCACCCCGCAGCGGGCCTCGAGCACGGCCAGAATCATCGAAAGCCGGTTCGGGTCCCAGCCGACGACGGCGCGGCGCGGCGTGCCCAGCGTCGTCGGCGCGGCGAGCGCTTGGATTTCCACCAGGAGCGGCCGCGTGCCCTCGATCCCGGCGAACACCGCGGTGCCGGGCGAGCCCAGATCGCGCTCGGACAGAAACAGCTCGGACGGATTGGCGACTTCCTTGAGGCCACCACCGGTCATCTCGAACACGCCGATCTCGTCGGTCGGGCCGAAGCGGTTCTTCAGCGCGCGCAGGATGCGGAACGCGTGGCCGCCTTCGCCTTCGAACGACAACACCGCATCGACCATGTGCTCGACGACGCGGGGCCCCGCGATCTGGCCGTCTTTAGTCACGTGGCCGATCAGTACGATGCAGGCGCCGGTAGTCTTGGCGAAGCGCAGCAGCAACTGGGTCGCCGAGCGCACTTGCGTCACGGTGCCGGGCGCCGATTCCTGGGTCTCGGTCCACATGGTCTGGATCGAGTCCACGACCACGAGGACCGGCGGCTGATCCGCCTTCAACGTCGCCAGCACGTCCTCGACATTGGTTTCGGCCATCAATTCGACAGGAGCTTCCGCGAGCCCGAGGCGCCCGGCGCGCATGCGCACCTGGGCGATGGCTTCCTCGCCCGAGACATAGACGACGCGCTTGCCGCGTAGCGCGAGCTTGGCCGCCGCCTCGATGAGCAACGTAGACTTGCCGATGCCCGGATCGCCGCCCAGGAGGATGACCGATCCCGGCACGAAGCCGCCGCCGATCACTCGATCGAACTCGGCGATCCCGGTCCCGATGCGCGGCGCTTCCGCGCCGCCGCCTTGCAAGGTCTCGAGCTTGATGACCCGGCCCTTGCGGCTGGTGCGCTGCGCGGAGGGGACGGCGGCTTGTGCCGTCTGCTCCTCGCTGATCGTGTTCCAGCCGCCGCAAGCGTCGCACTTGCCGCTCCAGCGCAAATGGACCGCGCCGCAGTTCTGGCAGACGTAGGATGGGCGGGATTTGGCCATGTGATGGTTCGGGAGCCGTGAGAGTCGCGGCAACAAGCTAGCACAAGTTCAATTCCGGGTCGGCTTTCTGCGGTGCAACGAATTGGAAACGACCGGCGGTCAAACTGGGCGCCTGTACCAAGCGGGTCGAAAAATGGATCGGCAGAAGCCGCTTTCATCGAAACAAACGATGGGGTTCGGGGCGCTCTTCGCGGCCGTGGGGCTCTATTTCATCCTGGTCGGGCTCGGCCTGCTTCCGGTGCCGGGCGGCTCCAGAAACCTGCACGCTCCGCTCTGGATCGTAGCGTGTGCCGGGCTCGCTTTCTTCCTCGGGGGTGCGGCCGTCTTCATACCCGCGACTGTCGGAGAGCCGTCGCCCAATGGCGAGATGCCGGCCAACGCTCCGCGCTGGATGCATTTCACGCAGTACCTGTTCGGGTTGGCGATCTTTCTGTGCTTTGCATTGATCGCAACCTGGATTGCAATCGGTTCGGGCCCGCGCGCTTTCACCGGCACGATGCCCGTGGGCGAACTGGGCGGCCGCATCGCCTTCGGCATCGGCGCGGCGATCATCTGGCTGGCGACCATCGCGCTCGCCGTTTCAGGCGCGCGCAAGCTTCTCGGCCGCGACCGAAACTAGCCGCATCGGTCCCAAACTGGTCTAATGGCGGAAAGGAAATCCGTCATGACCCAATCGCATTGGCGCCCCATCGACGGCGTGAACCTCAAGATGCTGAGTGCGGCCCGCGCTCCGGCGCATTACGCCGCCCAGTGGCTCGCCCGCGCCGGCTACGCATTTGTCCCGCCCAAGCCGGACTCGAGCCACACCAACGTGGGCTGGGACGACGCGCTCGACGGCTTCACCACCCATCCGCTCAAGGGCGACCTGCGGCTCGGTTTGAAAATTCCGCACCTGTCGCTCGTGCTGATGGAAGGGAAGGCGATATCGGCGAGCTTCCCCCTGGACGGCCGCACCGAGACGGACGTGCGCGCCTGGCTCGGCAAGGAGATGAGCGCGCGCGGCCTCGACGCCAAGGCGCTCGACAAGCCGCTTCCCTACGAACTGCCCGCCGATCCCATCGCCAAGGGCGGGCCTTATCGCGTTGCCGAGAACGCCAAGGGCCTCGTCGTGCTCGCCGCCTGGTTTGGCAACGCCAACGCTTCGCTCGGCCGCATCCGCGAGGCGCACAACAAGGGCAAGCTGCAAGCCTCGCCGGTCCGCTGCTGGCCGCATCATTTCGATCTGGCGACGCTGATCCTGCTCGACGGCGATCCGGAGAAGGGCCGCTCCATCAATGTCGGGCTGTCGCCGGGCGACGGCACCTACGACGAGCCTTATTTCTACATCACGCCCTGGCGGTTTCCGGACCGCGCGAAGCTGCCGCTGCCGCCGCCGATCGGCCATTGGCATACGGTCGGCTTCACGGCAGCCGTAGCGCTGGCAAGCTCGATCCTCGAATCCACCGATCCGCAGAAAGAGACCGAGGCATTCCTCGACGCGGCGGTGGAGGGCTCGCTCAAGCTATTGGGTTAAATTCCGCGAAATCGCTTGTCGCCGCTGCGCGACGGCACTTTCACCAACGCTTCGCCGTCCAGCACCGTTTCGCCACCGACCGCACAGGTGCAGCTCAGGCGGGCGCGGAACTTCTCTGCAATGAGCTCGGTGACGACGACGGCCACTTCCACAGTGTCGCCGATCTTGACCGGCGCGCGGAAATTGAGCGTTTGCGAAACATAGACCGCGCCCGGCCCGGGCAGGCGGGTGCCGAGCACCGCCGAGATCAGGCTCGCCGTATAGAGACCGTGCGCGATCCGAGTCCCGAACGGCGTTGTGGCGGCGAAGTGCTCGGAGAGATGGATCGGGTTGCGGTCCCCGGTCACCTCGGCGAACCCCACGACGTCCGAAGAAGCGACGGTCTTCGACAGCCGTTCCGTCATGCCGACGGACAAGTCCTCGAAATAGAGCGTGCGCAGTTCCAGGATCATGGGGAATAGGGCTTGCTCAGTGCAAGCTCGGCCCCTTGAGGAACCGGTTGCGGTCGCCCGAGGTCAAGCGCAAGTCGAGCGCATTGCCTTGGCGCCAAACTTTCAGCGGCACCTGGACTCCGGCATTGCCCAACGACCAGATCTTGCGAAACACTCCGGCCAGATCGCTGACCGGCTCGCCGGCGACGGCAAGCACGGCGTCCCCGGTCTTGAGCCCGCCGCGATCGGCCGGCCCGCCCGCCGACAATCCTGCGATCACGATCCGGTCCTCGACTTCCATTGCATAGACCCCGAGCCAGGGCCGCGGCGGCTGATTGGCCCGGCCGATCGTGAGCAGGTCCTCCAGGATCGGCTTCAGGAGATCGATCGGTACGATCATGTTCAGCGGCTCGCGCTGCCCGGCCTCGTGCGAGGCCTCGAGCTGCAGCGAGCCGATGCCGAGCAGGTCGCCGGCCGGCCCGATCAGCGCGGTGCCGCCCCAATGCGGGTGCGCGGGTGTGGTGAAGATCGCCTCGTCGAGCACGTATTCCCAGTAGCCGACGAACTCCTGCTTGGCGACGATGCGCGCGGCGACCGAACGCTTCCGTCCGCCTTCGCCGCCCACCACGACGCGCTCGCCAAGCGCTGCATCGGTAGACCGGCCGAGCGGTAGCGCCGGCAGGTCGAGCCGGGCCAGCGCCTGCACCAATCCGAAGCCTGTGGTCTGATCGTAGCCGAGCACATGGCCGGGCACCGTGCGGCCATCGGCGAGGCTGAGCCAGATCGTCTCTGCTTCGGTGACCAGATAGCCGATCGTGAGCACGACGCCGTCGTGGCGGATCAGGACGCCGTTGCCGAGCCGCTCGGTGCCGAGGATCTCGGCGGTGAAGGCATCGGAGGGGATGATCGAGCGCACGCCGACCACCGCGGCGAGCGCCGCGTCGAGGTCGTATTCGTAGTCTCCCGGCTTCGGTTGCGCGGCCGGGGGCACTTTCCAGTCGCCGAGCGTCGGCATGCGCCGCTCCTTCGGTCAGCCGCCCTTATAGACCCGATGATAGCGCCGCCCGAGGCGAGTCAAAACCTCGTAGCCGACGGTTCCCCCGGGTTCGGCAAGATCATCGACGCCGATCCCGTCGCCCAACAGCGTCGCGAAATCGCCGCGCCGCACGGCGCCGGCGGGCAGGTCCGTGACATCAATCGAGATCAGGTCCATGGAAACGCGCCCCAGGATTGGGCAGCGCCGGCCGCCGACGATGGCCTCCGCGCCCTTCTTCTTGTCGGTGGAGCCGGAAGCGCGCGGGATGCCGTCGGCGTACCCGGCGGAAACGACGGCGATGCGGCTGTCGCGCTTCAGCGTTTGCGTCGCGCTGTAGCCGACCGTCTCGCCGCTGGCTGCCTCGCGCACCTGGATGATGCGGAGTTCAAGCCGCACCACCGGCCGCATGGGATTGTCACCCTTCAAGAGCGCCCGCCCGCCATAGAGCGCGACCCCGGGCCGCACCAGATCGAAACGTGCGTCGGGTAACCCCAGTAACGCCGGAGAATTGGCAAGCGAGGCCGCAATGCCCGGAAAGCGCGCGGCAAGCGCGCGGAAGTCTTTAATCTGCTTCTTGTTCATCGGGTGCCCGGGCTCGTCGGCGCAGGCAAAATGGCTCATCACCAGCGACGGCGCGAACGCCAGCGACTTGAGCCTGCCGGCGAGCGCCTCGGCCTCCGCGGGCGCGAGACCGTGGCGCCGCATGCCGGTGTCGATATGGATGGCGGCCGCAAGCTTCTCGCCGGCTTCCCGCGCGAAGGCGTCCCACTCCTCGATCTCGGCGAGCGAGCCCAGCACCGGCTCCACGTCGATGTCGCGGAAGGCGGCGGCGGTGCCCGGATGCAGCCCGTTCAGCACATAGACGGTCGCTTCGGGAAGCACGGTGCGAAGTTTCAGCGCCTCGTCGAACAGCGCCACGAAAAAGGTGTCGCAGCCCGCCCGCGCCAGCGCGCTCACTGCCGGCTCGATGCCGAGGCCGTAGGCGTCGGCCTTGACCACCGCGGCGCAGTGCGCCGGAGCCGCACGTGCGGCCAGGTCGCGATAGTTCGCCGCCAGCCCCGCCAAGTCGATCGTAAGGATGCCGCCGGCCTCGAGCGCGGCTCCCTCGGCGCGGGTATTTCCGGCCCGACTCATGCAGACGCTTATATCGGGTTGTAATCTTGGCGAAAGCAGGGAGCTTCGATAGCCGCCAAAGGCTTGCCGCGACTAGCGCGTGCGTTCCGGCAGCCGGTCCTCGCGGGCAAGGTTGCCGAAGCGGGTGAATTGCGGCTCGAAGGAGAGCTTGACCGTGCCGGTCGGTCCATGCCGCTGCTTGCCGATGATGATCTCGGCCCGGTTCTCCGCGGCCTTGAGCTCGCCTTCCCACTTGAACCATTCCTCGCTGCCCGGGCGCGGCTCGCGGTTCTTCAGGTAATACTCCTCGCGGAACACGAACAGGACCACGTCGGCGTCCTGCTCGATCGAGCCCGACTCGCGCAAGTCC